>JAGLPR010000158.1 GCA_023137255.1 Bacteroidales bacterium
GTAAGGGAATCGCTGGAAGAGCAGACCATGAAAATGGCCAGGAATGCCGCAGCATTGATAGAATCGAACTTGAAGCACGCGGACGGATCGAAGGTGGAGTGTGTAATCGCCGATAGCTGTATCGGTGGGGTGGCTGAAGCAGCTGCCACAGCAGATAAGTTTGCCCGTGCCGGGGTAGGAGTCAGCCTGACAGTGACCCCCTGCTGGTGCTACGGCAGCGAAACCATCGATATGGACCCGCTTCTGCCCAAAGCGATCTGGGGATTCAACGGGACCGAGCGTCCGGGAGCCGTCTACCTGGCAGCCGCCCTGGCGGGACATAACCAGAAGGGTTTGCCGGCCTTTGGAATCTATGGGAAGGATGTGCAGGATTCGGACGATACTGAGATTCCGGAGGATGTGAAAGAGAAGATCCTCACCTTTGTAAAAGCCGGAGTGGCTGTGGCCACCATGAAGGGGAAATCTTACCTCTCAATGGGAAGTGTTTCCATGGGTATTGCAGGGTCCATTGTGGATACTGACTTCTTCGAAGATTTCCTTGGAATGCGCTGCGAGTATGTGGATATGTCGGAGTTTACCCGGAGAATAGAGGAAGGCATTTTTAACCCCGAGGAGCTGTCACTGGCCATGGAGTGGATCCAGAAGGGTTGCAAAGAGGGCAAAGACTACAACCCAACTGAGATACAAAAGTCAGCTGAAAAGAAAGCTGAGGAGTGGGAATTTGTGGCCAAGATGGCCCTCATAGGTCGCGACCTGATGGTGGGTAATCCTAAGCTGAAGGAGATGGGGTATGGTGAAGAGGCGCATGGTCACAATGCCATTGCTGCAGGGTTCCAGGGTCAGCGTCAGTGGACCGATCACTTTCCCAATGGGGACTTTATGGAGGCAATACTCTGCTCCTCATTTGACTGGAACGGAATCAGGCAGCCATATATGCTGGCTACCGAGAATGACAGTCTGAACGGGGTATCCATGCTGTTCGGACACCTGCTTACAGGGGCAGCCCAGGTATTCAGCGATGTGCGCACCTATTGGAGTCCCGAAGCGGTGAAGCGGGTTACAGGTTTTGAACTGACCGGCGATGCCAAAGATGGATTCATTCACCTGATCAACTCAGGACCCTCCGCACTGGATGGCTCCGGAGAGCAAAAAATCGAAGGTAAGCCGGCAATGAAACCGTGGTTTGAGATCACAGAGGAAGAGGCCCAGGCGTGCCTCGATAACACCACCTGGGGAGCAGCTGATATCGGCTATTTCAGGGGAGGCGGATTCTCGTCCACCTTTAACACAAAGGGTGGAATGCCCATCACCATGAGCCGGGTTAATATCATCAAAGGGCTGGGTCCGGTTCTGCAAATTGCTGAGGGCCACACTATTGACCTTCCTAAGGATGTGCATCACACCCTCACCGAACGGACCAATCCCACCTGGCCCACTACCTGGTTTGTTCCCAGGCTGACAGGGGAGGGGAGCTTCAAAGATGTCTACTCGGTGATGGCCAACTGGGGAGCCAACCATGGTGCTTTCTCTTACGGTCACCTTGGCTCGCAGCTGATGGCACTCGCTGCCATGCTCCGGATACCGGTCTGTATGCACAACGTTCCCGAAGATCAGATCTTCAGACCAAGCGCCTGGTCAGCTTTCGGAATGGACAAAGAGGGAGCGGACTACAGAGCGTGCGAAACATACGGGCCTGTTTATAAATAATCTGAGTTACTCAGTACGATATTTTCTGCTTTCCCTCATTAAGATTTGAGGAATAACAGCCTCTTTCTTGACTATACGTTATTATTATCGTATATTAGTATCGTATAAAATGATCGTATATCATGAAAGTAACCGCAATAATACCTGATGAAATTATCAGAGACGTGCAGAAATTCACTGAGGGGAAGAATATTACAGATAGTCTGATCAGGGCGTTGAATGACTGGCTGTATACAAAACGCATCGAGTTTCTGAATAAGGAAGTGTCAAAGAATCCCGTCAGATTTAAGGAAGGATTTACCGCGGAAGGTATACGAAAACTCAATAAGCGCATATGATCCTGGTTGACACATCGGTCTGGATTGAGTACTTCAGACAGAATGAGACTATTGTACAAGCGATCCAACCATTGCTGAGAAATCAGGAGGTGGTCACCCTCGAACCCATATTCTCCGAACTACTCTACGGAGTTCGTAATAAACGAGAGAGGAAGATTGTAGAATCCTACTGGCAGGTATTGCCCAGGATTGAATATGGCGAAAACAGCATGATAGGTGCTGCCATATTTGCCAATAGCAATGATTATCACAACCTGGGGATTGGCCTGATGGATGCCATTATTATTAGATCCGCACTGGAAGGGAACCATTTGTTATGGACGCTGGATGCACGAATCAACAGGAATCTTGACAAGAACCATATTTATCATTCCAGGAAGTTGCAATGATTCCTTTTTAATTCTCTTCGAGGAAAAGTTCGTTCATATGGATCTTATCGTTCTTTTCTAACAATCACCTTTGCAACTCTTCCATCTGCCCCGGCGAGAAAGATGATGTTTTTACCTTCCACGGCATTAGCAGCATAATACCCAACAGAATCGATAAAAGTCCAGTTTTCACCATGGTCCATAGAATAATCGCAACCAGTTTTTCCTATGGCAAAAATGAGTTCATCAATTAATGAGACAACACAAGAGCGATACGCTGCAGGCATTTTTTCTGCCTGATACCAATTGTCCCCTCCATCATCTGTGAAAATTGCTTTAATACCTTCCCTTGCAGGATTGTCAAAATCACCTCCCACAGCTACCCCTGTGGAGCACGTTGTGAAGTTTACAGAAAAAAGTCCTGCTGACTCTCCTGTCAAGGCAGGTGTATCCATAAATGCCCAACTGCTTCCGTGATCATAACTGGTCAATATTCGAGACCTACTTCCCCCGGTAACTATATATATTTCGCCAGTTGGAAGATACTCTATGCATGTATTTGAGGCAGCAAAGTTTATCTCGCCTTTCACCGATGAAGGAAGGTTTTTCAAACGATTCCAGCTCCTACCTCCATCATCTGTTTTTAGAACAAAAACCTTTTCATCGATGGGATCGCTTATTGCAATTCCTTGTTTATCATTTGCAAACTTGAGGGAATTAAAGAATGCCCCTTCAACCGGACTATGATATACTTGTTCCCAGCTTACACCTCCATCTGTGGTTATAAAAGCTCTTCCTTTTGGAGAAATATCAAAGACCAGAGCACGTAAGGCATCCCAGGCATGCAAACTTCTAAATTCTGTATCTCCGCAATCCGGAACTGTCATTTGATTCCAGTGTCCCCCTCCGTCCACGCTCAAAAACACCTTACCCTGACTTCCCGAGGTCCAGACTATATTTTCATCAACTGCACATATTGTCCGTAGTGAATGATTACCGGGGGTATTTACTTCAATAAATTCAAAACTATACTTCTTCTCAGAGCAGCTAAAAAGCATGAATGATATTATCAAAGACAAGGTTATCTTATACATTTTCAGGATTGTTTAGTAACTACATTTCCTGGCCTCGTCGGTATAGGCTTCCAGCAGTTTCAGGTCGGCTTCAAAGAAGTGGTCGGAAGGGGAGAGGATGTAGCCTCCGCCGCCCCCGGCCTCCTCGAAGCAGCGCCTGACCTCTTTCCGGGTCTCTTCTTCGGAACAGCCGGTGAAGAAGTGGAACTGGTCGAAGCCGCCGATCATGCAGACTTTATTGCCAATGCGTTGCTTGGCTTCTGAGAGGCGGGTATCGCCTCCCATCTCTTCCGGGGTAAAGGTTTCCATGGCATCGGGATTCATGGCGGCAATATCCTCCAGTATGGGCATCATTCCGCCACAGGTATGGTAGACCATTCTCTGGCCAGCCTCGTGTGCTGCTGTGATAAGTTCAGAATCGTAGGGTGCCACAAATTCGTTAAAAATATCGGGGGAGATTACGGTGGTGGAGGCATCACCTCCTCCCAGCTCCAGGAGGTCGTAGCGGGCTCCCCTAAGGGATTTGATATAGACCTTTTTCCTGTTGTGAAGGACTTCCAGGAAGGCATGTACCCATGCCGGATCCTCCATGGACGCCATAATCAGCTTGGTGGAGCCAAAGAGGCAGGAGAAATCCTGCCAGCAGCCAGGCTGACCAAAGCCGTCGAAACAGGCGATATGGCCGCGTACCAGGCTCTGTTTACCGTATTCATCAGCTGATAGGTTAACGGCTTCAACATCACATTTGGGATGGGTCATGTACCTGGCGATTACATCGATGTCGCTCTTCTCTTTGATCAGGTGTTCGGCCACCCAGGTGGTGTGGGCATCGGACTGCAGCACCATGGAGAGGGTCTTCTTCGGGGTAATGATGCTGAACCGGTTGGTGAGATAATCACTGTTTTCCAGCTTCTCTACCCTGAATTGCCAGTTGTCTGAACAGATCCTCCGTGCTTCCAGGAAGCCTGGTTCGGTGTGGTCCGGATCGTAATACTCGCCTTGGGATTCATCCGGGGCGTAGGCAATGATCCAGTGGATGGGATCCAGGCCAAAGCGGTCAAAGAAATTTTGGTTATCTGCTCCATCCATGTATTGCTCCAGGAAGGAGGGCATCACATGGTGGGTAGTCACCGGCAACCGGTCGGGACACTCTCCCCGAAGGGCTGTAAGCAAGCGTTCTTTAGAGGTCATCATAATGGATCAATGTTCTGCTTTGGCTGCATCGATTGCATTGGTTGCATTGGTTGCATCGGCTGTATCGACAGCACCGATCTGTTCTACGATCTCGTTTCGCTGCGTTTCCCAAAGGGAGATGAGTTCCCGGAGTTTCTCCGGATTCTCCTCGGCCAGGTTGTGGGTTTCACCCCGGTCCACTGATAGGTTATAGAGCTCCCACTTGCCATTCTCCTCAATGGTAGTGATTTTCCAGTCGCCATGCCTGAGTGCCTTCTTTTGTTCGTGGTGGAAGAAGAGGGGTGTTCTTTCTGTCCGGTCATCCTGGCTAAGGAAGGGCACCAGGCTGATGCCGGGTGCTTTGTGCCTGCCATTTAGCTCTGAAGGGTTGGCACCTGCAAGCTCCAGCATGGTGGGAGCGATATCGATGATGTGTGCAGGCATGTTCCTGAAGGCATTGGCCTCCTCAATCCCCTTCGGCCAGTGAACCACAAGGGGGGTGGCGATACCGCCTTCGTGTACCCAGGTCTTATGTAAGCGAAAAGGAGTGTTGGCCGCAGAGGACCATCCCGGACCCAGGCATAGATAGGTGTCGGCCGAGCCAGGTACTGCACCTATGGTATGTTTGTCGGCCCGGTTCATGATCTC
>JAGLPR010000159.1 GCA_023137255.1 Bacteroidales bacterium
TTTGGCTCCATCGTGGAGAATTTCAAGGAAGAGATCATTTACTAAATGGAAATCAGATAATAGAAGATATCATGATAAGTTTATCGATAAATGGCATGCTGGTGAAAGCTACCGAAGGGACCACCATTCTTGAAGCTGCCAAACAACTGAATTTCAGGATTCCCACCCTGTGTCAACACGACGACCTCTGTGTGGCTGGTAATTGTAGGGTATGTGTGGTGGAACAGCTGGGAGGCAAAACGCTGCTTGCAGCCTGTGCCACCCCGGTCAGTGAAGGGATGCAAATCCTGACCAATTCGTTGAAGGTACGATCTGCAAGGAAACACGTCATTGAATTGCTGCTGTCAGAACACAATGCCGACTGTACCAAGTGTTATAAGAACGGAACTTGTGAATTGCAGGATCTCTCCAATGAATTCAGTGTGGGAGATCACCTGTTGCTCGATCTATACGACCTTAAGGATTATACCATAGACCGTTTTTCACCCTCCATTCAGAAGGACGACAGCAAATGTATTCGGTGTCAGAGGTGTGTGAGAACCTGCGAGCAGTTGCAGGGAGTAAATGCACTGACTGTGGCTCACAAAGGGGACCACCAGAGGATCACAACTTTTGAGGATCTCTCTATGGCAGAAGTGATCTGTACCAACTGTGGTCAGTGCATCAACCGTTGTCCCACCGGGGCCCTTGTTGAGCGCACCTACCTCGACGAAGTGTGGGATGCCATACTTGATCCTTCAAAACATGTGGTGGTGCAGACTGCTCCCGCTGTCAGGGTGGGACTGGGTGAAGAGCTTGGGCTTAAGCCCGGCAACAGGGTGACCGGTCAAATGGTCTCTGCACTGAAGCGTCTTGGTTTTGATTCCGTGCTGGATACCGATTTTTCGGCCGACCTCACCATTATGGAGGAAGGGACAGAATTATTGACAAGATTGAAGTTGGCACTGGTTGACAAAGATCCCAATGTGGCACTGCCCATGACTACCTCCTGTTCACCGGGATGGGTCAAGTTCATCGAGCATACCTTTCCCGAATACCTGCCCAACGTATCTACCTGCAAATCGCCTCAGCAAATGTTCGGGGCGCTGGCCAAGACCTACTATGCTCAGGTAAGAAAGATCGAGCCGAAAGATTTGGTAAGCGTCTCCATCATGCCGTGTACTGCCAAGAAATATGAAGCTGATCGTCCGGAAATGCGCTCCAGCGGTTACAAGGATGTGGACTTTGTTCTGACCACCAGGGAGCTGGCCAGGATGATCAAACAGGCCGGGATTGACTTTAAAAAGCTGAACGAAGACAAGTACGACAGCATCATGGGAGTCTCCACAGGAGCAGGCGTAATTTTCGGTGCCACCGGTGGTGTAATGGAAGCTGCACTTAGAACCGCCTATGAGATTGTTACAGGCCGGGAGGTTCCGTTTGAGGGATTGAACATCATGCCCGTAAGGGGAATGGAAGGTGTAAGACAGGCCTCAGTGATGATAGAAGATTGTAAGGAGGAGTGGAGTTTCCTCAACGGGGTAGAGCTTAAATGTGCCGTAGCACACGGACTGGTCAATGCCCGCTCACTGATGGAAGGAGTGAAAAGCGGTGAAATCAATGTTCACTTCATCGAAGTGATGGCTTGTCCGGGTGGTTGCCTTGGTGGTGGCGGACAACCCATTCCCACCAATGAGAAAATTCGTAAAAAGCGAACCGAGGCGATCTATGCAGAGGATATGTCCATGGAAATCAGGAAATCCCACGAAAATCCTGAAGTGATTGGGATCTACAAAGATTTCCTTGGAGAACCCCTGGGACATAAATCCCACGAATTGCTTCATACCCACTATACAGCACGGGAACGTTACTAGAAACAGTAGTAAACTCTATAATTGAAGGGCTGTTCGTTATGCGGACAGCTCTTTTTACTGCATGGGAAGATCGTAGAGCCAGAGTTTAAGCTCTGAATCGAGGGGATCTCCAGTTGCAAAAGCAAGCACCGATAAGTAGATGGTTTCGGATACGATCAGGTCGTTGTACTCATAGTTCAGGATCTCCTTCTCCGGATCATAAACATCACCATGTACGGATACAGTAACCGAGGTCCTGACCTCGTAGTCGTTGGCTTCAAAATACCCTGAAAACTCGGTATAGCTCATGTCAGTAACCACACGGTTTTCAGGATTGGTTCCCCCCATGTAGATATCGACAGAATCGAGAGAGGTGGCTGCGTGGAGGAACTGGAACTTTACATGGCCTGACTGGGGCCTGACAGTTTCCACCTCCTGGTAAATCAGGGACGGATTATCGGCAGACCCGTAAAGAATGATCAGGTAGTGCTTGTCCTTGTCCATAAAAAATAAAAGGCTCTCTATCTGTGAACCAGTGTCGAAGTTTGTGGCTGTAAAGGAGATCTCTTCCGTATCTGCTTGCAGCAGGACAGCTCCCAGAATCCTGGAGCCATAGGATTGTTCGGCAGGGACATCTATCCCATCCACTTCCCATCCTATGTCAAAAGGCTCTCTCAGCAGGGAGAGGATCGAGCAATAAGAACGAATCTCTTCGGGCTCTGGCTCGGGATCATCTTTACAGGATACCAATAGTAAGGGGAGGAGGATAAGGAGGAGAAGTAGCTTTTTCATAAGATCAGGATTGGATGGAATCATCAAAAAGTTCTATGGTTTCGGGCTGCATCAATACCCATATGGAATATACTCCCTTGGCTGTACCCACCGGAACGTTGAGGCAGTTTATGGCCGATACAATCATCACCAGGATTCGGGCCCAGGGCCGGTATGAAAAAAGACCAATTCCTCCAACAATGCCAAGACTGCTGAAAAACAGGATGATCAGCGCTATGGAGTTACCCAGTGAGGAGAGTATCTTTTGTGCAATGGGTTCCTCTTCAATAAAGTTGAAAATAAAGTGAAATCCAAAATAGATAGCCAGGGCACCCATCAGTCCGAGGATCCCGAAGCCTATATGCAAAGCTCCCACAAAGGAGACGTGCTGTTTCATGTTTCTCTGTTTTTCCATAAGGCGTGTTGTTTAGTAGACAGGTTGATTAAATATCTGCATTCTGAAAGAGGATTCCGGATCAATCTCAGTATGGTTGATGATGCCTAAGTAGGTTTTGTTGGGAGTAAAGTTGTTGTTCACAGTGAAGGAGAGTATGGTGGAGTCTCCCGGGAGTATCCCTGCTGGTGTGATGATAATCGCATTCCAGAATGACTCATGAGAAGCTTCCACATAGTCTGAGAGTTGGGAATATTCAATTCCCGACAAGATTCTGTGCTCAGGGGTTCCTCCTCCCACATAAATATCAATGGCCCCCATGTTTTCTGCTGCCTGCAGGAAGCGCATCTTCATCAGACCTATAGTAGGGAATCCGGTATCCATGGTATCGCATAAAAGATATGGCTCCTCTTCTGTTCCAAGAATGGAAACCATGTAGTAGCGGAACGGATCGAGGTGATAATCGAGACTATCAAGAGCAATGCCCCCCTCTAATGTAGAAGCCTTAATATGAACCAGTTGGGAATAATCTTCCACCTCGGCCACTGCTTCGGCAGGCAGACCATAGGATTGCCCCGAAATTGATACGGAGTTATCCACTTCCCAAACGACCTTATCAGGTTCCATCAGGCTGTTATAAAAAATCAAACGAGCTTCAATGGTTTCCGGGACAGGATAGGGATCTCCCAGGCAACCTGGAAAGAAGAACAACGATCCCAAAAGAAGAATAACAATTTTTTTCATACAGGCTGCAATTTAGGAAAATTGGTTAAATCCCTGCGGGTTCATCATCATACAACGCGATAAATTCATAGGAATTGCCGCTCGACTCGAGGAATTTAATAAAGGATGCAAATGAGATCACAAAGGTTGCGGTGTTTTCATTTGGGTGAAAACTGATGCGCTTCGCATCTTTCAACCTATTGTCTAAGAACAGATGCACATGATTTTCATGGTCGTTGATGATCCCGAATGCCGATACCGATCCGCCTCCCAGTCCCAGGTAACGCTCCATCCGTTTGGGAGAAGCAAATGATATTTTTCCTTGTTTCAGTCTCTGCTCCAGATCCCTGATAATAAGCTGGCGCCGGTGGTCCAGAATCACAAGGTAGTGCCTGTTGCCCTTGTGGTTCCTGAAGAAGAGGTTTTTGCAATGTGTGGCATCAATGGGTTCCCAATATGGCAGAGCCTCCTCAACTGTGGGTAGAGGAGGATGTTCGTGGATTTCATATGGGATGTTATGCTCATTCAGGTATGCTATTACCAGTGCTCTTTTATCCAAATTCATAGGCTCCGTTTTACCTGATCATGTTGGTCAGCTGCACCCTGTTCCTGACCCCTGTTTTTACAAAGATCCGGTGGGTATGGTCCTTTACGGTCTGTAAGGAAATAAACAAAGCATCGCTGATCTCCTGGTTGGAATAGCCCTGGCAAATCAGCCGGACCACTTCACATTCCCGCTTAGAGATCTCATGTTTTTCTGCAAACTCCGAAAACCTGGTTTCAAAATCGCTCTTGCTGTCGTCATCCATCTCACGGGTTTTATCCAGGTAGAGATTCATAAAGAAAATAGGGATCAGGTGCAGGGACAGAAAGACCATGATAAAAAGATTCCGGGAAAAGGGGAACAGTTGTTCAATAGGCAGCGGGGCCACACTCAGTACCATGAAAACCAGGTAGCAGGCACCAAAGGTCCTGATGAATTTTTTCGCAATCGGGGCTTGCTTTCGCGACCAGAAAAGTATTGATAAAAAGGCCCACAGGTAAACAATCCCCATGAATCCACAGAACACCCAGCGCTGCAGAGCAAGCATATTAAGGGTGGTTCCGCTTGCTGAATAGTTATACTTTACCATGTAGATGCCGTAGAGTACAAAAGCCGCCAGGACTACCGTAAAATAGAGAATGATGAAGAGGGGGGATTGTTTTTTATTGAAAAATTCCCTGGTACTTCTCAGGAACATAAATTTTGAGAGACCGATAAAAGGAATTCCCAGGAAGATGGCATAGAGCCGGGAAGAATGAATTACTTCCGGATCCACCTCCATCCTGATCAGCAGGAATTCCAGGATGCCCGATCCTGCCAGGCTGTAGGTACCGAAAATGTAGAGAAAAACAAGGTAGAAAAAGTAGCTGTTTACAAAAGGAATCCGGTATCGTTTGTTGAGCCGGAAGGTAAAAAAGATAGCGATTGCACCGGCAATGAGCGGTACCAGAAGCAATATAAGACGCCACGATTCATTCATTATATTCGAACTGTATGGTCAATATACAACAATTGCATGTCACACTTCCGGTGCAACCCGAAAATCCTACTTAAGTATAGATCAGTGCCGATTCCAACTATAGTAGGATTATTTCCATTCACTACTTAAGTCTGAAGGAATGCGCTGCCATCGAGCCTACATTTGGTACTGAATCTTAAAACTCAAAACAATGGTAACAATACTGAACAATGAACAATATGACTTCTACCCCGATGCGGGAAAAAGCTACTCGGTCGGATGGAAGGTGATCTGGATCTATTTTGTGGAACTGCTGGTGATTTCCATTGTCTATATGTTACTGTCAGGTCCGGTTTCTTTCGCACAATGGAAAGTAGATTCTTTTGAATGGTACCTTCTGCCCATGGTCATGTTTGGAATTGCCTATGGCGTGTTTGTGGCCGGTCCCATTGGTTATGGGGCCAAATGGGTTTTCCTGAAGGCGGTCAGGGGAGAAAGAATAGAGATCAGGGATATTTTTGCTGTTTTCCAGAAGAATTACTGGAATGCAGTGGTTGCCAATATCGTGGTGGGTGTGATCGTAGGCATGGGAATGATCATGCTGATCGTCCCCGGGATTATCTTTGCCTGTCGGCTCGCTTTTGTACCTTACCTGGTAGTGGATCGTGAGATGGATGTGATGGATGCACTCAGGGTAAGCTGGGACATGACCAGGGGATATGGATGGCAGATCTTTCTCATGGGACTCCTGGCATTTTTCATTGTAATTGCAGGACTCATCTGCCTGTTTGTAGGTGTGTTTATTTCAGCCATGTGGATCTCAACGGCCTTTGCGGCCATGTACCACTCAGTGGCACTAAAAAACGGGATTCCGGAGATCAGGTAATTTAGCTACATCACCTCTTTGATCTCTTTCCAGG
>JAGLPR010000016.1 GCA_023137255.1 Bacteroidales bacterium
AACCTGATGGAACTGAACGCCACCAAGGACAAATTTTTCTCCATCATATCGCACGACCTGAAGAATCCCTTTTCGAGCCTTCTTTCCATAAGCGAACTGATGGTGGATAGTTTTGATGATACGGAAAAGGAGGATCACAAAGAGGGATTTAAAAAGATCAACCAGTCAGTAAAGCACCTGCTTGACCTGCTGGAAAACCTGCTCAC
This sequence comes from Bacteroidales bacterium, assembly GCA_023137255.1. GTDB lineage: Bacteria > Bacteroidota > Bacteroidia > Bacteroidales. Next base: position 207 of record JAGLPR010000016.1, read on the forward strand.
CTGGTCCAGGTCACAACGGGGAAGAATCAAGTATGACCCGGTACGGTTTAACCTGAGTGCCCTCATTCAGGAGAACATTAACCTGCACAAACTGCTGGCCGAAAAGAAAGGCATCATGCTACTCTCTTTGGAACACAATGAGGTCTTTGCCTATGGCGACAGGGACATGATCAACAGTGTAATCCGGAACCTGGTCACCAACGCCGTTAAATTCACTGACAAGGATAAGAAAGTGGAGATTAAAGTGGAGACCAATGACAAAAAGATCGAAGTAAGCATAGTGGATGAGGGAATTGGGATACCACAGGAGAACATGGGCAAACTGTTCCGCATCGATGAAAAATTTAAATCCACCGGGACCGCGGGAGAGAAAGGGACCGGGCTGGGACTGATCATTTGCAGGGAGTTTGTGGAAAAGAACGGGGGAGAGATCACCGTAGAGAGCAAACCAGGCGAAGGAACCACCTTCAGCTTCACCGTACCCATGGCAAACGGAGCTTGATATGAATTGCATAAATAGTAAATTTGCCCAGAAACATATCCAATTAACCCATGATCAGATCCATGACCGGCTACGGAAAAGCCGAATGTCTGCTTCCCGATAAAAAACTGACCATCGAAATCAAATCGCTCAACAGCAAACAGATGGATACCAATACCCGCCTTCCCTCCCTTTATAAGGAGAAGGAGCTGGAGATCCGTCAGCTGATCTCTGCAGGTTTGGAGAGGGGAAAGGTGGAGTGCTCGTTCCATTACGAACTTTCGGAGAGTGCTATCTCAGTCACCATCAATGAACAGGTGGTAAAAAGCTACTATGAACAGCTCTATAAAATCGCAGGTGAGCTCGGGCTACAGGCATCCACTGAGCTTCTTAGTACGGTCATGAGAATGCCCGATGCGATCCGGACCGAGAAACCGGAAATTGAGGACGCAGAGTGGCTTATGGTAAAGGATGCACTCCTGAAGGCTGTGGATCAGGTTCGTGAATTCAGGAGCCAGGAAGGTCGCTCGCTCGACCAAGATATGCGTCAGAGGGTGAATGCCATTACAGAAAAGCTGGGACTGGTGGCCAACTATGAGACAGCACGTATGGAGCAGATCAGGGAACGGATCGGAAACAACCTGGGAGAATTCCTGAAGAAAGATGCGGTGGATGAAAATCGATTTGAACAGGAACTGATCTACTATATTGAAAAGCTCGATATCTCTGAAGAGAAGGTCAGGCTGGCCAACCATTGCAACTATTTCCTGGAAACCATGGAAGATCCGGTTCCGGCAGGCAAGAAACTTGGATTTATCTCACAGGAGATGGGCAGGGAGATCAATACCCTGGGGTCCAAAGCGAATCATACCGATATTCAGCGCTTGGTGGTGGAGATGAAAGATGAGCTTGAACGGATCAAGGAGCAGGTCCTTAATGTACTGTAATGAAAGGTAAACTTGTAATTTTCAGTGCACCTTCCGGTTCTGGCAAGTCTACCATTGTCCAGCATCTGATGAATAAGAATTTAGGATTGGCATTCAGTATATCTGCCACCTCCCGTCAGCCCAGGGAGGGTGAAGTGGATGGACGCGAATACCATTTTATCGCCCCTGAAAAATTCAGAAAACTTATCAAAGAGAAGGCATTTATCGAGTGGGAAGAGGTCTACCCGGGACAATTCTACGGCACACTGCACAGCGAGCTGGAAAGGATCTGGAAACTGGGAGGACATGCTGTGTTTGATATCGATGTGGTAGGAGGACTGAACCTTAAGAAAGAGTTTGGAAACCGGGCGTGTGCCATATTTATTGAACCCCCATCCACAAAGGCACTGGAAGAACGATTACGTTCCAGGGACACCGACAATGAGGCTTCTTTAAAAAAGAGGTTAGACAAGGCAGAGTATGAAATGCAGTTTGCTTCACAATTCGACCACATTGTGGTAAACGACACCCTGGAGAAAGCACAGTCAGAAGCAGCTTACATCGTGCAAGAATTCCTTGCCCTATGAAAACCGGACTATACTTTGGCTCGTTTAACCCCATCCACATTGGCCATCTGGCCATAGCTAACTTCATGATCGAATTCAGTGACCTGGAGCAGCTGTGGTTCGTGGTGAGTCCGCAAAATCCCCTGAAAGAGAAACTTAGCCTGCTGAAAGATTATCACCGGCTGGAGATGGTCCGGCTGGCAGTGGAGGATGACGACAGGTTCAGGGCCTCCGATATAGAATTTAAGTTACCCACCCCATCCTACACCATAGATACACTGGCCTACCTGGAAGAGCTTAACCCGGGAAAGGAGTTCCAGCTGGTCATGGGCGCAGACGGTCTGAGAACTTTTCATAAGTGGAAGCATGCCAAGCTGATTGTAAAAAACTACCACCGTCTGATCTATCCCCGACCGAACACCGGCATGGATGCTGCTTCAGACCTAAGCAATGCTACCGTTGTAAATGCGCCACTGATGGAGATCTCTTCCAGTTTCATCCGGCAGGCCATCCGTGAAGGCAAAGATGTGCGTCACCTGGTACCGGCAAAAGCGTACCAGTATATGCGCGAGATGCACTTCTACGAGAAATAAGGACCTCTACAGTTATTAATACGCCGCGTAACCTTGTGCAAGCACAAGCTAAGGCTGCTTAATCAACAACTGTTCCGGCAAGTCAGGATATTTAATGAGGAAGCCTTAGCCCGTGCGCAGCACGGGGTTCAGCGACGAGATGAATATCACGTAGTTAGTTTAGCCTCTTTAACAATCTCCATGCCCTGCAGGATCGCTTTTTCATTCACAGGAAGAAGGTGATGGTGCCGCTCGGGCAGCGACTTGCGAAGGCCCTTGATTACATTGTCAAAATCAACCACCGG
>JAGLPR010000160.1 GCA_023137255.1 Bacteroidales bacterium
CCACCAAAAATGAGTGCAATCATCCCGTGTGCAGTCTCAAATCCACCCTCCACAGAGGCTGCCGGTCCCAACCAGGTTCCGGCCAGGTATAGCAGTAACACAAAGAGTTCTCCCGGGATAAACAGAAAGCGGTTCCTCTTGAAGATGTGGCGCATGGCATAAAATAGCAGCACCAGACCTGCCAGGATCAGGGCAAACTTGAAAAGTTCCCTTTCGAGCAGGTTGATAATCAGCATGGAGTTCACCATGGTAACCACCCCGAGGGAGTAAATGATGAGCCTGCGGTGCTTGAGCATGAAATAGTGCATCTCGCGCTCTACTTTCTTCCGGTGCCTCCAGGCATCCAGCATGTGATCGCCTGTGTAGAGCAGCCAGACAGTGAGCGCCAGGGTGATCCACCAGATCATGCCGGGATTTGACCCAAGCAGGCGGGCCGCAAAACAGGAGGAGGCCAGGGCCCCAAGAACAATATCAAAACTCAGATAATGAAAGTACCGGTAGATTTTCATCCAGAGGATTTATTAAGAACAGGCGAATTTAAGAAAACCTAAGGAAAATCAGGTGTGGTGATTTTTACACTCCTCCAGGTAGGGATGATTTACCGGGTAGAGATTGGCCCGGCTAAGTACCCATCCGGTGACCAGCATAAACAATCCGGCAAATCCCACAAAGGTTCCGATCTCCTGGAAACCCAGCACTTGCTCCCCCACCGTTCCGGGGAAGATCTGAAGATAGAGATCGATGAACTGTCCGACTATCAGGATGGGGATCACCATCTTCAGCACCGTATGGTTCCTGGCTGTGGCCTTAGGCATCAGCAGCACAAAGGGCAGGAACCAGTTGATGATAATATTGGCAAAGAAGTAGAACCTCCACCCTTCGCCCCTGACCCGCGGGAGGAAATAGGCGGTCTCCTCGGGAATGTTGGCATACCAGATCAGCATAAACTCGGTAAACCAGAAATAGCCCCAGATGATGCAGAGCATAAAAATGTAACGCGAGAAATCGCCCAGGTGACTCTTGTTCAGGAAGGGAAAATATCCTTTCCGGTGCATCAGCAGTACAATGAAAGTAATCACGATGGCGGCATGATGAAATGCGGCCACAAAGTTCCTGATTGCAAAAATGGTGCTGTACCAGTGAGCATCGATGGACATGACCCAGTCGATCATGGCAAATGAGAAGGTGATGATCACAATGAAGATAAACACCTTGGCACGGTGCTCCAGCTTCTTAAACAGGTCCAGTCCCCCCAAAGCATCTTCTCTGAGGGAGAGCCTGCGGATAATCACAAACATCAGGATCCAGAGGGCGAAATAGGCCACCATGCGGATGATCCAGAATGGAAGATTGAGGTAGGCTGCTTTATGGGCCAGCAATGGATCGTGTTCCATTGCCGTGGCATGCGACCAATGGTAGAGCGATTGTGCGCCGAAAATCATCACCAGGAAAAGGATAGCCGCCACAGGAAGGAAACCAGCCATGGCCTCGGGAACCCTGATAAATCCGGCTGACCAGCCGGAATGAGTGACCCGTTGGATGGATGCAAATAGAAGGGCCCCGACAGCCAGGGAGACAAAGTAGACATTGTTCAGCAGCAAATTGGCCCAGCCCCGCTGGGGATCTCCCATAAATGTGATAATAAGGGCGACAATTCCCACAACGATCATGACCAGGGTGGCAATGATATAGATGCGGGATAGTTTGATTTTCTCTTCCATTGTTGATGTTTTAGGCCAACTATTTTTGAAGATTTTCACGAATATGAAGGATGATCTTCCACCGGTCCTCCGGCCTGATCATGCCTCCATGGGCACCCATGATCCCGTAACCTACAGTGATGGAATGATAGATCTCACCGTCCTTCAGTGCCTTTACTTTGTCGTTTATTAAGTTTGCAGGGGGATAGGGATAGCGCTTGCTGGTAAAGAGATATCCCTGACCATCGCCGGCCGGTCCATGACAGGAGTTGCAAAAAATCTCATAGGCTTCTCTGCCACCGGCCAGGTTCTTTTCGCTGATTTTCAAGGGATTGAGCAGTGCTTCCCCCGCGGCCAGACGCTCCTCATCACTCTTTTCCCATGCAAACGGAACCATCTCCCTGGGAACGGTACCCTCCACAGGCGTTCTCATGGTCAGGTTGTCCCCGAAATTGGGATTGAATGTGTAGGACTCGTAGGCATTGGAATAGTACATGTCGGGCATATAGTCCCACCCCGTGCTGGACCGGGTCCGGTCGCACGAAATCACCGCCAGTAAAGCGATTGTGGATAATAGGATTATTCGGCTCATCATCTCTTATTTACTTTTCTATTACTTCAATGGCCCCGGACTCTTTCATCACCGATGAGGCCTTCCCTCCGTTGGTAAGCTCTTTATTGACCAGGATTACAAATTTGTCATCCGTTGCCTCTTTGTGGTAGATTGGTTTCTCATTGGAGGGCCAGAGATTGGCCCGCCATGAAAAAGTAAAAAGACTCAGGATGGTGATGCTGAAGATGGTCAGGATGATGGTGATCACCAGGAAGGATGGAAATGCATTGCTGGGCTTCCCCCCGTAATTCAGGGGCCAGTCAATCACCGCCGTATAGATCAGGAAAGCCAGGACCCCCAGTGTGGCGAAAAATCCGTAAAACCACCCCACCACGGTAATTTTTGATTTCCTGCCATGATTCTCCAGGATCTCGTGGACCGGGTATGGGGTAAACACATCTTCGATCTCGATCTCCTGCTTCTTCATTTTCCTGAAGGCAGAGATCAGTGCTTCCTCCTCATCAAATACGCCTAATATATATTGCGAGTCCATGGTTTTAGTCTCCTTTTACTTTTGACTTTCGACTTTTGACTTTCGACTATTATCTTGATACTTATTTACAGCTTTCACCTCGCTGATGGCAATCATCGGAATGTACTTGAAGAAGAGCAGTACACCGAAAATAAAGATCCCAAGGGTTCCCAGATACATGGCGATCTCCACAAAAGTGGGAGTATAAGTAGCCCATGCTGAGGGAAGGTAATCTTTTGAGAGAGAAGTGACTACAATATTGAATCGTTCAAACCACATCCCCACATTGATCAGGATGGAGATGATAAAAACAATCACCAGGTTGCTTCTGATCTTTTTGAACCACATCAGCTGGGGAACGATGGCATTGAAAATGAACATGGCCCAGAACTGTTTGGTAAACTCGCCGGTAATCCGATTGTGGAAAAAGGTGAAGATCTCATACTCATTTCCGGAATACCAGGCTGTAAATATCTCCGTCAGATAGGCGGTTCCCATAATCAGTGATACAAACATCAG
>JAGLPR010000161.1 GCA_023137255.1 Bacteroidales bacterium
CCGACCGGCTTTTTGTTTACCGAAGTGAGTACAAAACCTTCCGGAATCCCCACCTTCATAAATTTGCCGGGTTTCACAGATATCACTTTGACTCCGTTATGAATTCCCAGGGACCGCTTCTCACGGTCGGAGACCGGTTCAAAGCTGGCTCCCAGTACATCCATCAAATCGGTTTTCTTCACAATCTCTGTGCTGCCATCAAGATTACGTAAAACCACGTCAAATTGTTTCAGTTTTCCATCCCTTTTGACAATCACTTTCACCTCCTGGCCCGGCCGGTATTTGGAGACTGCCTCCTGCAATTCAGCAGAACTATTCACCCGTGTTTCATCAACGGAGATGATCACATCTCCGGTCTTGATACCAGCCTGCCTGGCTGCGCCTTCCGGACGTACGGTACTGACGTATACCCCCTCAATCTCATCAATCTTCTTTTCTGCTGCCAGTTCTGCGGTAATAGTCTCGATTGTTACCCCAAGAATGGCCCTTTGAACTTCACCATACTCGATCAGGTCGGTGACAATTTTTTCTACGATGCTAACGGGGACCGCAAAGGAATAGCCTGTAAAAGCACCGGTCATAGAGGCAATGGCTGTATTGATGCCCACCAGTTCTCCCCTGGTATTGATCAGTGCCCCACCACTGTTCCCCGGATTTACCGCAGCATCGGTCTGGATGAACGACTCAATGCTGAACTCCTGCCTTCCCAGGATTCCTACGTTCCTAGCTTTTGCACTTACGATGCCGGCAGTTACCGTACTGGTAAGATTGTACGGATTTCCTATGGCCAGCACCCACTCTCCAAGTCTGAGTGCATCGGAATTTCCAAATTTCAAAGTGGTCAGCTCTCCGGCATCCACCTTCAGCAGTGCTATATCGGTGGTGGGATCGGACCCGATCAGCGTAGCACTGTACTCTCGTTTGTCGTTGAGTACCACTACAACCTCATCCGAACCATCGATCACATGGTTGTTGGTTACAATGTATCCCTTCCCGGAAATAATCACTCCGCTTCCAAAGCCAAGAACCGGCTTAGGTTCACTGTTGGGCTGATCTCCAAAGAAGAACTCATACAGGGGATTCACCGCATACTCCCTGAACATCTTGGTCTTCACATGCACTACTGCGTCAATGGATTGATCCACCGCCTGTGTGAAATCCATCACCTCTCCTCCTTTGGTTCCCGGCATGTTCACATACTGCATTTTACTCTCCACCGGAACTTCAACAATGGTGTTGCCTGATTGAAACAACCTTGTATAAACAATGACTGCAACAAATGCGCCCAGTATAGCTACTGAAAACAGACCCAAGAATCTCCTCGCTCTCATCTTTTTATATTTTAATTGATACCTTTGATTCCGTGGAATTCAACTATCAAATTCCATGCCTTTCATAAGGCAATTTACTATCATAACAGCTTGAATAGAAAATAAATTGATCATCTCAAGCTCTTTTAACCTTTTTTAACGCAAAATCCTGCATGCTTGTTCACTTTTCGAAATATCATGGTACTGGAAATGATTTTGTTTTGATAGACGGAAGGAAGCAAGACACCTCTCTCCTGGATCAAAGTCTGATTCACCGCATCTGCCACCGCAGGTTCGGGGTCGGTGCCGATGGTCTGATTGTCATGGAGAAGAGCGAAGGATATGATTTTACCATGAGGTACTTCAATGCGGATGGCGGCGAAGGCACCATGTGCGGAAACGGTGGACGTTGTATCGTGGCTTTTGCCCACCAGTTAGGGGTTGCAGGTAGTGAGACTACTTTTGAAGGAATCGACGGGATCCACTCAGCCTCTATCCTGTCAGGCGGCGAGATCCGCTTAAAGTTGTCGGATGTATCAGGGATTCGAAGCCTGGAGGATGGCTATATCCTCGACACAGGTTCACCGCACTTTGTGAAGTTCGTGGAGAACCTGGAGCAGGTCGCGATGGAACAAGAGGGGAAAGAGATCAGGCACCAGAGGAGATTCGGGAAAGAGGGTGTAAATGTCAATTTTGTGGAAGCTGTTACCGATACAGATACAATCTTTGTCAGGACCTTTGAACGCGGGGTGGAAGCAGAGACATGGTCATGTGGAACCGGGATCACCGCAGCTGCCATATGTTCATACTTACACCATAAGTCTGACAAAATTACATACCAGGTAAGAACAAAGGGGGGAGAGCTGCAGGTTTCCTTTCAGCCAAAACCGGATCTCCTGTTTACTGATGTTTACCTCACCGGACCTGCATCACATGTGTACAATGGGTCCATCAAGGCGGGAGACTGATCTCAGTTTTTGAATTTTACTGGCAAATTCGAGTATCTTCTGGAAATCGATATCAGGTTCTTTTTTCAACCTGGCCGCTTTACGGGTCATGATCTTCTGCAGGAGGTTCATCTTCTTAATATTCAACTCGCCGCCAAAGAAACCACTGGCCAGTGCATGCTTCACAAGTTGTTCGGGGAATGCCTGATCAATGAGTCGCTGTTCATCTGTGTCGGGATCCATGCAGCAGACAAACAGACCCACCTGCTTCTGAAGCAACACCTCAAGGTTGGTTTCACAAAACTTATGCACAGAACGCTGTATCATTCCTTCATGAATGGAACCACCCACAATGATGGTATCGTGTTGCTGCAGGTTGTACTTGCGGCGGCGGGAAATACGTACCATCTCCACGTCATCCCCCAGATCGTCTTTCAATTTTGAGGCGCACTGTTCGGTACAACCCAGTGTGGTTGAGTATGCAATAAGGGTTTTCATCAGGTTAGTCAGATCTGGATGGTTTAAAAATACATTTTTTGTTAATAGAACCTCCCTGTTCCTGTTCTATTTTTTTTCTTAAATTTACCGATGACATAACAATTTGACGAACATTCACGTATTAGAGATAAAATAAGACTTATGTCAAATAAACCAGCAGAAGTCAGGAGAATGCCCCTTATAAACGAAGGAGCAAAGAGAAAAAGAGCTCAGAAGAAGTATTCGCTACCGGTGATCGGACATTTTGCGGACCGTAGCGTGGAGTTCAAAACCATCCTGGAAGCAGAACAGATTACAGGAATCAACTACTCCCTGATCTTTGAAGCTTGCATTGGTAAGATATTCAAAGCCCAAAATGTACACTGGGAGTTTAAAAAAGGTAACCACTACATAAAGTATAAGGCATTCTACATCAATGCACAGGTGAATTATACCCGGGTGGGAGGATTTAATGGATAATCGCAAAGCGATTCTCCATTAAATCAGTCTAAAGTCTGTAAAGTCATAAAGTCGAAAGATATTATTTCGGGGAGCAAAAATAGCTCCCCGTTTTTTTGTCAACAAGAAAATCAATCATAGAATGAAAACCATAATACTCTACACCGAATAAGTAGAGGAGCTGGTATCGCCACCCCTGCCGGTCCAGTTGGTGTGGAAGAACTCACCCCTTGGTCTATCGATCCTTTCGTAGGTGTGGGCCCCGAAGTAGTCGCGCTGTGCCTGCAACATGTTGGCCGGCAAACGTTCCGAACGGTAGCCATCAAAATAGTTGAGTGCTGTGGTAAATGCCGGTACCGGGATCCCGTTCACCAGTGCGGTAGCCACCACCTTTCGCCAACCCTCCTGAGCCACCTCCACCTTCTCTTTGAAGAAGGGATCGAGCAGCAAATTGGGAAGTCCGGGATTCTTATCAAATGCATCCTTGATCTTTCCAAGGAACGCCGATCGGATGATGCATCCACCTCTCCAGAGAAGTGCTAATCCCCCATAGTTCAGGTCCCAGTCATACTCTTTGGCTGCTTCCCGCATAAGGGTATATCCCTGAGCATAAGAGACTATTTTTGAAGCATAGAGTGCACTCTTGATATCATTAATAAAAGTGGCCTTATCGCCACTGTAAGAGGGTACTGGCCCGGAAAGCACCTTAGCAGCTTCCACCCTCTCCTCCTTCAGTGCCGAGAGGCACCGGGCAAATACAGATTCGCCGATCAGGGTCAGCGGAATCCCCAGGTTCAGGGCTTCGATACCTGTCCATTTTCCGGTTCCCTTCTGTCCCGCTGTATCGAGAATTTTCTCCACAAGTGCCTCTCCATCCTCATCACGGTAGCCCAGGATGTCTCTGGTAATCTCAATCAGGTAGCTGTCAAGGTCCCCATTGTTCCACTCTTTGAAAACATCGTGCATCTCACCGGCATTCATTCCAAGGAGGTTCTTCATCAGGTTGTAGGCCTCGCTGATCAGTTGCATATCACCATATTCGATTCCGTTATGTACCATCTTCACAAAATGGCCGGCACCATCATTTCCAACCCAGTCGCAGCAGGGAGTGCCATCTTCCACCTTGGCCGATATTGCCTGGAAGATCTCCTTCACATGGGGCCACGCAGCAGCAGAACCTCCCGGCATGATCGACGGTCCAAGCAAGGCACCTTCCTCCCCGCCTGATACGCCGGTTCCGATAAAAAGCTTCCCTTTGCTCTCTACGTACTGAGTCCGCCGAATGGAGTCGGGAAAATGGGAGTTCCCACCGTCAATGATAATATCCCCCTCTTCCAGGTGAGGCAGCACCATGTCAATAAAATCGTCCACCGGCTTGCCTGCCTTTACCAGCATCATCACCTTCCGTGGACGCTCCAGGGAGGCTATGAACTCCTCAATGGAGTGCGCCCCAATAAAATTTTTATCCTTTCCGCGACCGTTGATGAATTTATCCACTTTCTCAACGGTCCGGTTGTATACTGCCACAGTAAAACCGTTTCGTTCCATGTTCAGAACCAGGTTTTCACCCATAACTGCCAGCCCGATCAGGCCAATATCCGCTTTTGCTTTCATGTTTTATTCTTTCTTTGATTCAATGATGCTATTTATTCAATTCATATCTGTTATGCGCAATAATCTCCCAGCACAGAAAATCCCAGTCTCTCCATGACCGTGTAGAGCTCCTGATATCCCTGAAAAAACCGTACTGCATAAGCTGATGGTTCCCTTCGAAAAGGATACTCTCCCCTCAGCAATTCAAAGCTCCCGGGAGCACTCCTCAACCGCTGGTCATCGGAGCTTACATCATAGGTACTTCGGAATATCTCCCACATCAATTCATACTCCTGATCCTGCGAAGCATCTCCAAGAAGCTCGGGCTGTTCGGGCAGAGGAAGATCGCCCGGTCGCCAATCGTCCAGTCCAAGGTTGAAATGACGGCTGAGCGCCTGAACCGTCATGGCAGTACCATTGGCTTTACCATCCAGCGAATATCCTGCTATATGTGGTGTCGCAAGGGTAATGGCATCCAGCAGGTCCCGGTCAATCTCCGGTTCATGTTCAAATACATCCAGTACCACATCTGAAAAATCTGACCGCGCAATGCCTTCCATCAATGCCACCTCATCGACCACTGATCCACGGGAAGTATTGATCAGAATCACACCCTCCTTTGCCTGTGCAATGAAATCTCTGTTTACCAGGTGAAAAGTATTATCGGTTCCGCCATGGTTCAGCGGAACGTGGAGTGTTACAATATCTGCCTCTGTCAACAACTCATCCAGCCTTACAAATCCATCCTCTCCTTCCCTCCTTGCTCTTGGGGGATCATTTAATAACACTTTCATTCCCAGCGCCTCACTCGCATTTTTTACCTTTTTTCCCACATTTCCAACTCCTATTACCCCCAGGGTCAGCTTTCGAAGATCCAGGTCCCGGTGGGAGGCCAGGTAGAGCAAGGTTGAAACCACATATTGCTGAACTGAAGAGGAGTTGCAGCCCGGGGCATTGGTCCAGGCGATACCCGCCATATCACAATATTTGGTATCGATGTGATCATATCCTATGGTGGCTGAAGCGATGACAGAAATCCCGGTTCCTTCCAGCAGCTCCCGGTTACACCTGGTCCGCGTACGTGTAATGAGTCCGTCAGCATCCACCAGATCACTTTTTGAGATCTGGTTACCCGGCAGATAGACCACCTCTGCCACACCCTCCACAGCGCCTTTCAGAAACGGAATCTTATCGTCTGCAACTATTCTGATCATCTGGCTTTCCTGTTAAATTTCTCCTTCCAGGACCATAGTCCCAGGGCAGGATTTGATATATAGAAGATCTTTTCGCCATCTGGAAGGGTATTGAATCCTTCCCTTAGCTTTTCCGGGGGATATCTCTCCATCATCTCCTCCAGGTTCCCGTACCGGTAATTAACCGATTCGATCTCCTTCCTGGTGAGCTTGCCCGGACAATAGGTGATTTCAAACCTTCCCTCTGATGAACCGTGGATCAGGTGGGCGGCAGCGCTCAGGTTGTTTTGCAGCTCTTCATTCTCTTCCACTGCTTTCAGTATTTCCGGGGAGGTACGGTATCCGTATTTCCTGATCAACCTGTCAATTTCCGGGTCCTCCCCAAATGTAGATAGTCCGGGTGCCAGCACCACCAGTTCACCCCTGTCTGCCATGGCCATTCGGGTTCTGTAGATGCTCTTATTGCCGAGCCAGGTACTCTTAAACTCTTCAGGCTCCAGGTATACCACTACTTTAGGCAGGGGTTCTTCCAGCATCTCGAAATTGACCTCGAGAGAGAGCTCCGAAGCCTTCAGAAAACACGCTTCATCATCCCCTATATAGAGTCCGCGCACCACCAGTGCCCCGCTGTGATCCCGTCCTATTACAGTCAGAATATAGAGAACTGGCATGGCCGAAGCGAAGTGATCGGATGCATAATTAAGTACCCTTCTTACCGGGGTATCGGCCCTTCCCATGATCCG
>JAGLPR010000162.1 GCA_023137255.1 Bacteroidales bacterium
GTCCCGCTTCAGACACGATTTGTTTCCTCACTTCCTCCAGGGAACTTTTGTCAAGGACATCTGCTTTGTATCCAAAACTGGCTACGCCATATTCACCTGATATATCATTCACCACTTTTTTTGCCGCCCCTTCATCGATGTCGAGGATTACTGTCACCACCCCCACCGAGGCAAGTCCCCGTGCAATGGAGTTGCCCAGCACACCTCCTCCACCGGTAATGACGCACACTTTGCCTTTTAAGTCTTTTAGAATCTGCTCTTCCATTTATATATGAAATTTTGGTTGATAATAGCTTAAGTTCTCCCGGGTAATGATATCGATGGGAAGCATCTGTCTCGCTTCCGGTTCCCGATGAAAAGCCACCAGGTAAAACAGCGATGAGAGGCCCCTGAAAGCCTGTTCCTCCGGCTTCTGAGAAATCAGGAAATCGATATAATCCCGCTTTAAATAGTTGATGCTTTGCGGCAACAGGTCATAACCCACCAGTCTCACACTCATGGAACCCTGTTGTGCTAGAAATTCTGCTACTTTGTAGACCCTCGAATTGGTCACAAACAATCCGGCAAGGTCATGCTCCGAACAAGCTTCAAGCAGTTGATCCTTCAGCTTACAGTCGTCCGCCCCGTTCAGATCCAGCGTAAACAGTTGGTTCACCCGGTCGCTGTGCTCATCGAAATAACTTCTGAATCCCATCTCCCTGTTGACGATATGGGTATAATGGTCGGTCCGTGCCGACATATTGATGATGGCCACGTCTCTGCCTGACTCCATACCGTAATAAATCAGTTTGGCAGCCACATAACCACTGTGAAAAGCATCCTGACCCACAAAGCTGCGGATCGAAGGGACATCCAGCAAAGAGTTAAAGAGCACCACCGGGAGCTTCACCTCTTCGCACTGATTCAAAAATGAAACCGATTCGTCATGGAACACCGGGGCAAAAAGTACTCCCTGCACCTGGTTGTATGGAAACTCCTTTTTACAACGGATAAAATCGTTGCGATCGAACTGGTTAAAGTAAAAGGTATCCACAGAGATATTGTAGTGTGCCAGCTCCTCCAGGGCTCTCCGGATGCCTGATTGAGGCAGTTTCCAGAAAGTGTGTTCATTCACGACCCCTGGCATCACAACAGCCAGTCTTATTGGTTTTTTCAATGCCAGCGAACTGGCGTTAATATCCGGCTTGTAATTGTGTTCTTCCAGCAGTTTCCGGATCCGCTCACGGGTGGTTTCAGACACCTCCCCCCGGTTGTGAATCACCCGGTCCACCGTCCCGATGGAAACATTGGCAATCTCAGCAATATCCTTGATTCGAATCTTTGTCATAATTACTTATAACATAATCCTTTACGCTTGTTTTTCCTAAACTGTATAAGAAAAATATTAAAGCAAAACTACGTAAAATATTTTGGTTATATACCATAAATAGTCTAATTTCGTGTTCGTACACGGAAACATTAGAACCCCATGAAATTAGATAAGTATTCGTTTGGTATCGGAGACAGATTTGCCCAACAGGGTGAAGCACAGTTAAAAGCAATAGAGAGAGCCAGGGAAGCGGGAATCCCTTTTGTCCCGGTCTGGAACAAATCCAACCGCGAACACCAGATCATTCACTCCTCGCCGGCCGATACCAGGCGTGAGGCTGACCAGGCAGTTTCCGCACTCGGATGGGATCACCCATACCATGTTGATGCGGATCACATCAACCTCGATACAGTGGATCCTTTTCTGGAACATTCAGACTTTTTCACGCTGGATGTGGCAGACTTTATTGGCAGCCAGGTTTCACAGCAGGAGGTGGAGGAATTCCTCTCCGTAGCAGATCAGTATACCGGAGTATTGAAAATTCCCGGAATACCCGACCCATTTAATATCTCCAGGAATACCCTCCAGGAAATCTCAGGAAACTTCCTTGGAGCTGTACGTGAAGCAGCAGCCATCTATCAACACATTGAGGGGAAGAAAGGTGAAGACAACTTCATTGCAGAAGTCTCCATGGATGAGGTGGAGGCACCTCAGACACCTGTGGAGCTCTTCTTCATCCTTTTGATGATCAGCTACTATAAAATTCCTGCCCAGACCATTGCGCCCAAGTTTACCGGCCGGTTTAACAAGGGGGTCGATTATGTGGGTGATGCCGATCAATTCAGAAGGGAGTTTGAACAGGACCTGCTGGTCATTGACTTCGCTGTAAAATCCTTTGATCTTCCGCATAACCTCAAACTGAGCATTCATTCAGGCAGTGATAAATTCACCATCTATCCCATCATGGGTGAACTTATTCAGAAATATGACAAAGGAATACATGTAAAAACAGCCGGGACCACCTGGTTGGAAGAAGTCATCGGGCTGGCCCTGGCCGGCGGCGAGGCCCTGGAGATGGCAAAGAGCATTTACAGACGGGCTTACGACCGGCAGGAAGAGCTTTGCGGACCCTACGCTTCAGTAATTGATATCGATCCATCCACACTTCCCCTGCCCTCTGAAGTGGATCGGTGGCAGGAAGAGAAATTCGCCGGAACCCTCAGGCATATACCCGGCCATCCTGATTACCACGCCGGATTCAGGCAACTGATCCATGTGGGATACAAAGTGGCAGCCGAAATGGACAATGCATTTCTTGAGATGGTCCGCCGGCACAGCGATATTGTGGCTGAGCAGGTGGTGACCAATATTTATGACAGACACATCAAAAGACTATTCAAGATTTAGAGATGAAGAAGTTTCTTGACAAAGATTTCCTGCTGGACAGTGATACAGCCAGGAGCTTGTACCACGATGTGGCCGCCCCCCTGCCCATTATCGATTATCACTGTCACCTCGACCCTGCACAGATTGCAGGCGACACCAGGTTTGATAACCTGACACAGGTCTGGCTGGCTGGCGACCACTATAAGTGGAGGGCCATGCGAGGCAATGGGGTAGATGAAAGGTTCTGTACCGGGGATGCCACAGATGAGGAGAAATTCCTGAAATGGGCCGAAACGGTCCCCGACACCCTTCGCAATCCCCTTTACCATTGGACCCACCTGGAACTTCAGCGCTACTTTGATATCGATGATCTGCTGAACCCTGAGAGTTCACTGAAAATTTATCAACAGGCTGGTGAGATGCTGCAGAGTGAGCAATACAGCGTACGCAACCTGATCCGGAAGATGAATGTGGAGGTGATCTGCACCACAGATGACCCTGTAGATTCTTTGGAACACCACCGGAAGATCCAAGAGGATGGATTTGAAACCAGGGTGCTTCCCGCCTGGAGACCCGACAAGGCCATGGCCGTGGAAGATCATGTGAAATACAACCTCTATCTCGATCAGCTGGAGAGAGCCTCAAACAGCTCCATATCCACCTACATGGATCTGCTTACCGCCCTCAACGACCGTCACGAGTTCTTCCACGCTTTGGGGTGCCGCATCTCGGACCATGGCCTGGAGAGTTTTTATGCCAAAAATTTTGATCACCAGGAGATCGAGAAAATGTTTATTAAAATCCGATCGGGACGCCCTTTGAATCAGCAGGAGATTGCATCTTTCAAATCATCCATCCTGGTGGAACTGGCTGTCATGGATCATGACAGGGGCTGGACCCAGCAATTTCATGTGGGTGCCATCAGGAACAACAATTCACGGCATCTCCACGAACTGGGTCCCGATACAGGTTTCGATTCCATTGGAGACTTCAAAATGGCGAAGGCCATGTCAAGTTTCCTGGACAAACTTGATATGCAGGACCGGCTGGCCAAAACCATTGTATACAACCTCAATCCGGTGGACAATGCGTTAATGGTAACCATGGTCAATAATTTTAATGATGGTAAAACTCCTGGAAAAATGCAATTTGGTTCCGGGTGGTGGTTTATGGATCAGAAATACGGAATGACCGACCAGTTGAACACCCTCTCGTCCCTTGGACTTCTTAGCCGGTTTGTGGGCATGCTTACCGATTCCAGGAGCTTTCTCTCCTATCCGCGTCACGAATATTTCAGGAGGATCCTCTGCAACCTGGTCGGCACCGATGTGGAGAATGGAGAGATCCCCAATGACCCCTCGCTGGTTGATAACCTGATAAAAAATGTATGTTATTACAACGCAAAGAATTATTTTGCGTTGTAATTAATAAATACTGACTTGCATCGGGGCATCCTTATATCTGTTTTTCTATTGGCAAGCCTTACTCCGGCTCATTCACAGGGCATCCGCGGAGAGATCAGGGATGTGGAAGGTAAGCCGGTACCCTATGCTGCCATCTTCATCAAGGAGCTTACCAGGGGAACCACCTGCAATGCACTGGGATCATTTTCTCTTCCGCTTCCTCAGGGCAAATACAATGTCCTTTTTCGCAGCCTGGGATACACGGAGGTCACCAGGACCATTGAAATTGGAGAAAAATATATCGACCTGATTATCGATCTTCCACCCCAGACCTATATGATCCCGGAAGTCAGGGTCAGTGCCTCAGGCGAAGATCCCGCTTACTGGATCATGCGAAAAACCATTGGCCTGGCCAACTATCACCTGCATGAGGTTCTCAACTATAATGCAGAGATCTACATTAAGGGGAGTGCCATTGCTGACAGAATCCCAAAGGCAATACAGAAAAGAATGCAAGTGAACGACGTAAAGGTGAAGGAGGATGAAGCCTATATGCTCGAGTCACTCAACGAGGTTCAGTTTACCGCTCCTGATAAATACGAAATGCGGGTGATCGCCTCTCAGAACACCCTTCCGGGTTACACCGACAATGTGAATCCCATGGATTACATCAACGCCAGCCTCTACCAGCAGGAGATCCAAGGGGTGGTATCTCCCCTGGCCCGGAACGCATTTTCTTATTACCGGTTCGAATTTGAAGGGACCTTTATGGAGGGGACCTATGTGATCAACAAAATCAAGGTGATTCCAAGAAGGAAGAGTCAGCAACTGGTCAGGGGAACACTCTACATCGTGGAGGACAAATGGTGCCTGCACTCCTCCGACCT
The DNA here is from genome assembly GCA_023137255.1 of Bacteroidales bacterium. Taxonomy (GTDB): domain Bacteria; phylum Bacteroidota; class Bacteroidia; order Bacteroidales. The sequence continues at coordinate 4,986 of JAGLPR010000162.1, forward strand.
GTCGGTCAAGACCATGGCCGGGATCATCTATCTCCAGCAACTCTATGCCAATGTGATCATGGATGCCTGGTTGCCGGTGAGCCATAAGATGCAGGTAGACGTTGATATTATCGGGGTAGAAGCGAAGGTAACCTATGTTTCATCGCTCAAATATGCCGAAGTAACTCTGAATCCAAATCTCCCTGAGACCTATTTTACAACAGTGACCGGTGCAAAGGAGAAACCCGGTGAGGTCCCGGCAGAAACTCCGGAAGTTTCGAAAGAGCAGGAAAAAATAAATGAGTTACTGCAGAAGGATGAACTGACCAACAGGGATGTCAACAGGCTCTCGAGGCTAATGGAGAAAGAGGCCGGGAAAGGTGATCCTGACAGAGATCTGATCGAGGAACTGGACCAAACAAGAACCAGGTTCTCGGTGGCCGACGATGCACTGAAGACCGATTCGTTGTACTGGAACAAAGTGCGGCCCATTCCACTTACTCCCGAAGAGCACCTGACCATTCAGGAACGTGATTCCATCATTGGAATCACCGTAAGAACCACCTCTTCAGATACCTCCCGGATAGCGACCTCAAGGCGAAGGAAAAAACCACTCAGATGGATCGCCACAGGTCACACCTACAACTGGAGCAAGGGGAGGGTCCGGTTTACTCACGGCGGATTGATCGACCTTGAGAGGCTGGGGTACAATACAGTGGACGGGCTCAATTACGGTCAGTATTTCAATCTCAACTGGAAACCCGATACCATGCATACGGTCAGGTCCAGCCTGACGGCATCGTATGCTTTTCACCGGCAGGCCCCCATGGTAACCTGGAACTCAAACCTGCTGTACGCTCCCATGGCCCGAGGTAAAGTTGCAATCAATCTCAGCTATACCTCATCCGATTTCAACACATCTTACGGAATTCCGGAATTTACCAACCTGGTATACACTCTGTTCCTTCGCGAAAACTACCTGAAAAAATATGAACATATCGATGCCACCCTCTACAACCGGATCGACCTGGTCAATGGCCTGGTTCTGACCACCAGTGCCACCTATGGACGCCAGTATAACCTGGATAATCACAGCGATTTTTCATTCTTTTTTCCCAACGATAAAGAGTTCACAGACAATACTCCGGGGAACTACCCCCCAGATGATCCCTCTCTGGCCGAAACCGAGAGACTGTTGGGCGCAATTCGGCTCGATTTCACCCCCCGGCACCATTATATTGTGGGGCGCCGGAAAGAGATGCGCGATTCCCGGTGGCCCACCTTCTCGCTTGAATATCGTCATGCTGTCCCCCTGGAAAACAGTGGCTGGGCCGATTTTAACCTGATTTCCATGGAGATCAATCACTCCCGTGAAGCCGGTCTGTTATCCACACTGGACTGGTCGGTTGGCTCGGGTTATTTCCTGGGCAACAACGCCATCCATTTCTCCGACTACAAACACTATAAGTCGAGTCCTCTTTACATCGATATGGCCAGTTTTGACAATGCACTGATGCTGATGGATTATTATGAGGCGAGCACCTCTGATTACTGGTTCAATGCGGGTGTCAAATTCACCTCCTCCTACCTGCTCATTAAATTCCTGCCGTGGTTCAGTGAAAGGCTCTGGAAAGAGTCGGTGGGGATCACCTACCTTTATACCCCACAGGCACCCCACTATGTACAGGTGGGATACAGCCTCAATGAAATCTTCTTTATGGCAGATCTGGGTGTTTATGCAGCCTTCCAGAAGGGAGAGTTCAAAGGTATTACAGCAAGATTAAATTTCAGGTTTTAAAACATTCCTGTTTTCTAAAGGAAATAGTATGTGTGGCTCAGTTTCAGGATAAACTGATTATATTTAGGATTTAATTTCCTTTTGATGAGAGTCACCTTTACCCTCTCCATGCTTCTGTTGCTTTGTCTGGCTCTCACACCCGGTATACTTACTGCACAAACAGATGGAGAGATTGACTGGGACTATGAGATCGATCTTCTGGGTAGGGAATTGGCCGAAAAACATCCCAAGCTGTTTTTTAAGACCGATTCAGCAGTTTTCTTCCGGGAGCTGAAAAAAGTGGCGTCAGAGGCCCCTGGAAAGTCTCATTTCTATATCTCGGTCAAACTGCAGCAGGTCATGGCTAAGATGGGTGATGCCCACACCCTGGTAAACTATCACTTTCATGTGGATAAATCATTGATCCTGCCCTTTGAAAGTTACTGGTTTGAAGACGGTATCTATGTTACCCAAATAGACAGGAAATACGAAGCACTTCTTGGTAAAAAGCTTACCGCCATCAACGGAACTCCATTGAAAGTAGTAATCGATTCCCTCTCAACACTACTGGTTCACAACAATCAATCACTGATTAAATATCACATACCGCGCATGCTCACCTGGTCGCAGTTATTGTTGCATTTTGGGTTTTCTGATATGGAAAAGGTAACCCTGCATGTGGTAAACGAAGCAGGCACAGTAGAGCAAATCCCCGTCACCCTGCCGACCTCCCTGGGTGAGAATGTTGAGATCGAGCGTGAATCCGTGCCCCTGGGGTGGCAAGATCAGAAAGCCTATTTCAGGGAGCACTATTTTGCCGATGAACGGATTTATTATATCCAGTACAACAGGTGTTGGAGCCGCGAGGTGGAAGAGGATTTCGGTTCAGGGGCCACCGCCCTGTTTATGTCCTCCTTCAAAGAGTTTGAAAAACAGGTGTTCCAGGTCATCCGAAAAAAAGAGGTGGACAAACTCATATTTGATCTGCGGTTCAACAACGGCGGCCACCCAGCCCAGGGAAAGGCATTTATCGAGAAGCTTCGTAATGCAAAAATAAAAGGCAAAGGAGAGTTCTATCTACTTGTTGGTAGAAAAACCTCCTCAGAAGCGATGATCAATGCGGTTGATTTTATGATATATGCCGGAGTGGTTGTGGTGGGAGAAGAATCCGGGGGAAGGCCCAATCATTTCGGAGAGGTAAGACGGTTCGTTCTTCCCGAATCGGGACTAATTGTCAGTCATTCCACCAGATACTTCGCCCTGATGGAAGAGGACCTGCCTGCCATCTCACCCGATATAGAAGCACCAGAAACCTATGAGCAGTACATTGAAGGAGTGGACCCCGCTCTGGAAGCTGTTCGCAACCACGAACTTCCTTAAGCCTTTTCCTCCAGTATCAATCCCCTCATAATCAGGTACTGGGCTGAAATATAGGTGATCATAATCCAGAAACCGGCCAGCCAGAACTCGTCATAGAACTTATTAAGTGCAATCATGCTGTCGGACAGCAAAAACAGGATAGAACCAATAAAAACCAGCAGGAAGCTGCTTCGTCCAACCCTAGCCAAGCGGTTCAATGCCATCATGGACATTCCGACGAGCGAAAGCGCATACACCATGATAATCGGTTTCATCATTCCTTCCAGTCCGGGAAATAACAAAATGAGGATTCCGGCCATATAGGCCAGGAAAAGCAGTGCAATCAGGGGATTCTTCTGCAGGAATCCCTTTCCTCCTTTCTCACTGTATCTGGAAAAGGTATAGATATAGCTTACCTGTGCACAGAAAAATCCACCTACACCGGCAAAGAAAAAGAGGTCGTTCTTCCCCGAAAACATCAGGAAATTATCTCCCAGCCAGGAGAAGAAGAATGCCAGCAGCACCGGGACCGTAAAAGTCTTTTTCTTTTTGAAGATCATGAAATAGACTGCAATCCAGATCATGATCAGCGGTTTCACCAGGTATTCGAGATTAATGTTATCCACAAACCTGCCGGTCAGTTCAACAATGACAATGATCGCAAACAGCAGGTGTAACAAAATGGAGGTGCGGTTTTTCATATGCAGTAGTTTAGAGGTAGTAAATATAGCAATTGGTCGCCATGCCCAAATATTTTATTAAACATTGTGCAATCGATTGTACGCTTTTTGTAACTTTGTCATTCCGATGAGAAAAACGCACATCACTATCCACGACATTGCCCGGGAACTGAATGTATCGGCTTCCACTGTCTCGCGTGCACTCCAGGACCATCCGAGGATCAGTGAACCGACCAGGGAGGCCGTAAAGAGAGTGGCGGCTAAATACAATTATCAGCCCAATGTGGTGGCCTCTTCCTTAAGGAAAGGAAGCAGTAAAACGGTAGGGGTGATTGTGCCCAGGATCAATCGGAATTTTTTTTCCAAGGTAATCGGTGGCATGGAGGAGTTACTGGCTGCTTCGGGCTACCACCTGATGATCTGTCAGACACACGAAAAACTGGGGAATGAGGTCTCTGCCATTCAGACCCTGGTCAATGCCAGGGTGGATGCAGTAATGCTCTCTATCTCCATGGAGACTTTCAACTATGAGCACATCCGATCGCTGCCTGAACGGGGCATCCGCCTCTTCTTTTTCGACCGGGCTGCCGGGGACATTCAAACCGGATCGGTGGTGGTGGATGACAGGCTGGGCGCCTACCTGAGTGTCTTACATCTGCTTGAACAGGGATACAGGAAGATCATGCACATTGCAGGTGCGGACCGGATCAATATATATAAGAAGAGGAAACAGGGTTACCTCCAGGCAATGCATGAAGCAGGAATTGAGGTCCCATCGTCGTGGATCATGGAAAGAAACCAGGTGCAGGAGGGCGGAGAATCGGCATTCAGTAGCAGTATAAAGATAAAACCTGAAGCCTTCTTCTGTGCAGGAGATTTTGCCGCCCTTGGGGTTATGCAAGCTGCCAGGAAGGCTGGACTTAATGTACCGAGAGACCTGGGCATTACCGGGTTTGCCAATGAACCGTTTACCGCCTTTATTGAACCCTCGCTGACCACAGTGGACCAGAGGGGAGCAGAGATGGGCAGCATGGTGGCGGGGATGTTTCTAAAGTGTGAAGAGGAAGACACCACATCAGACACCTGTGAACAGAAAGTATTAGAACCTGAACTGATCATCCGCGACAGTTCAGTAATTCACAAATAAAACAGAGAGATTATGGCAATCAACTATGAAGTAAGGTATTCCAATCATCCCGACGATGCGAAACAGTACGGGACGGAGAGACTGAGAAAAGAGTTCCTGGTAGACACTGTGATGGTACCGGGAGAGATCAATATGGTCTACTCCATGAACGACCGCTACATTGTGGGAGGGGCAGTGCCGGTAGATGAACTGGAACTAACCACCATTGATCCTTTGAAATCATCTCATTTTTGCGACCGCAGGGAGCTGGGGATCATCAATGTGGGAGGGGATGCCCTGATCCGCGTGGATGGTACCGACTATGAGCTCGGATTCAAGGATGCATTGTACATAGGTGCCGGTTCCAGGGAAATCGTGATGATTAGCAAGGAGCAGGAAAAACCTGCACACCTATACTTCAACTCAGCTCCAGCACACCGGTCATTTCCCTGTAGAAGGGTGACCCTGGACGATGCAGAAGTGGCTGAAATGGGTGCACTGGAACAGTCCAATGCCCGGAAAATCAACAAGCTGCTGATCAACTCTGTGGTGGAGACCTGCCAGCTGCAGATGGGAATGACCGAACTGAAACCGGGAAGCGTATGGAACACCATGCCGGCACACCTGCACGACCGCAGGATGGAAGCCTATTTCTACTTTGAGGTTCCCGAGGGTCAGGCCGTCTGTCATTTCATGGGCGATCCTAAAGAGACCAGGCACATCTGGATGCAAAATGAACAGGCAGTTATCTCTCCCCCCTGGTCCATTCATTCGGCAGCCGGAACCAGCAACTATATTTTCATCTGGGGAATGGCCGGAGAGAACCTTGATTACGGGGATATGGATATAATCCAACCCAATGAAATACGTTAAAAAAACTGCATATGTCAACAGCATTATTTGATCTTTCGGGAAAGACCGCACTGGTTACCGGAGGCACCCATGGCCTGGGAATGGCCATCGCAGCAGGCCTGGCCAATGCAGGCGCAACCATTGTTATCAATGATGTCTTTACTGACAAACTGCAATCGGCTAAAACTGAATATGCCGGAATGGGGATAGAGGTTCACACATACCTCCTCGATGTAACCGACGAGGAGGCGGTGGAACTTACCATTCCTGTCATTGAGAGTGAGGTGGGTCACATCGATATCCTGGTAAACAATGCGGGTATCATCAAGAGAATCCCCATCCTGGAAATGAAAGCGGAGGAGTTCCGCCAAGTACTGGATGTGGACCTGACTGGTCCATTTATCATGTCTAAAGTCGTGGCAAAAGGGATGGTGGAAAGAGGACACGGGAAGATCATCAACATGTGCTCCATGATGAGTGAACTGGGAAGGAACACAGTTTCTGCCTATGCATCGGCCAAAGGCGGTCTGAAAATGCTCACCAGGAACATGGCCACCGAATGGGCCAGATTCAACATCCAGATCAACGGAATTGGTCCCGGTTATTTTGCCACCGACCAAACCGCACCCATCCGTGTGGATGGTCACCCTTTTAATGAATTTATTATCAACAGAACCCCTGCCGGAAGATGGGGAGATCCTGAAGACCTGGCGGGTACTGCGGTGTTCCTGGCCTCCGGAGCATCTGATTTTGTAAACGGACAGGTGGTATATGTGGATGGCGGCATCCTGGCAACCATCGGGAAACCATCTAATGAAGTATGAAAGTCGAAAGTAGATTGTGTTTGATTATCTCATATTATTAAAGATTGAAATCATGTATAAAACAAGCTCCTTTTTTATTCTTTTTGCCCTGTTGCTTTGCTCCTGCGGGACAAGCCCTGAAATCGTACTCAAGGTCAGCAATCTTTCAGATCAAAGCCGCCCTGATGCCACCCTATTGCTTTCACGTGGGGAGATATTGAGATGGATCGACATTCCCTCAGATCTGCTTCCTGTTCTGAAGGATCAGAAGGATGAATTTGTCCCCTGCCAGCTTGACGATATAGATGGCGATGGCAAATGGGATGAGTTGTTTGGCCTGACCGATCTGGATCCCTCAGGGCAAATCAACATCACCATAGCTTTTGTGACAAGGGACAACTACCCCTCTTTCCCAATCCGGACGAACCTTCACCTGGGGGATGCTAAAGATGGGTACCAGGAATTGACTGAGGCGGACAGACTGGAAGGTGTCTCGTACCACAACTATTCTGACCTGACCGGTGCAGCGTTCCAGATGGAGGGTCCTGCCTGGGAGAATGACAGGGTGGGTTTCAGGAACTACATGGATCAGCGAAATGGCATGGATATTTTCGGTAAGACCACCACAGAGATGGTACTCAGAGGAGTAGGAATTGAAGGAGCTCCCAGCTACCATGAGCCGGGAGAGTGGGGAATGGATGTGCTGAAAGTTGGGACCAGCCTGGGCGCAGGGGCCGTAGGATATATGTACCATGACTCCATCTACCGCGTTGGAGACAATGGATCGGGCAGGTATGAGGTGGAGTTTCAGGGTTCGCAGCGCAGCCGATTCAAACTCACCTATGCGGACTGGAAGGTGGATGAGCTCTCCCTGGATGTGACCCACCATGTGGAGATCGTGGCCGGACGACACTATTACCAGGGGACAGTCTCCTACCAGGGAACAAATGAGACTCTTCAATTGGTTCCGGGCATTGTTAATATGAAGAGCGACCAATTGCATGTGCTGAAACTGAACGACCAGTATACCGCCTTGTTCACCCATGACACCCAGTCAGAAGATGGCTCACTACTGGCCATGGCTCTTGTGGTACCTATCACCTACCTGGCATCCTCAGGAGAGACCAGAGATGAGGGAGAAGGGATTACCCAGACATACTATGCAGCACTGGAAGCCCCTCCCGGTGAACCTGTCCCCTACCGGTTTTATGCCCTGTGGGAAAAAGAAGATCCAAAGTGGGCCTCCCTGAAAGAGGTCTCAGAATACCTGAAAACCGAAGCTGAAAGATGGACACAATCTGTTGTATATGCCAACCGACAGTAAACTTATGTATGGCTGCCCATATAGTCCGGCAGTTCTTTTATCTTTAACAAAATATCTCTATCATTAGAGATACAAGCCTTGTACTAATACCCACTTCATGAAAAGAATGGACGTTGTATTGAAAATGCGTGAAATCGGGGCCATACCGCTCTATTACAATCCCGATATCAATGTATGCAAAGAGGTAATCTCTGCCTGCTACAGGGGCGGAATGAAGATTTTTGAATTCACCAACCGTGGCGACATGGCTCACGAACTTTTTGCCGAATTGATGAAGTGGGGCCGCAAGGAGATGCCCGACCTGGTACTGGGGGTCGGAACAGTGGTGGATGCTGGCACCTGCTCTATTTACATCCAGCTGGGTGCAAAATTCATCGTTTCTCCTCTGCTGAACGAAGAGATGGCAAGGGTATGCAACCGACGGAAAGTACTTTGGATACCGGGATGCGCAACGGCATCCGAAATCGGACAAGCAGAAGAGCTGGGGGCCGAAGTGGTAAAGTTGTTCCCGGGTCCCACCGTTGGTGGCGCCAAATTCCTGAAAGCCTATCTGGGACCGTGTCCATGGTCTAACATTATGCCATCGGGTGGGGTATCTCCCACCCAGGAGAACCTGACTGAGTGGTTTGAAGCTGGCGCATTTTGTGTGGGAATGGGATCACAACTGATCACCAGAGAAATCATCGCCAACAAGGAATATGACAAGCTTCAGAAGGTCTCCAAAGAAGCAATTGCCATCATACAAAAACTGAAAAATTAACCCTCTCCCCTCCATGAAGATTAAATTCCTGCTCTTTCTTCCTGCGATCCTACTTTTATTTTCAGGCTGCAGACCGCAACAACAGGGTACGGTCCTGAAACTTGCCCACGGCCTCGACCCATCCCATCCCGTACATAGTGCCATGGTGTTTATGGCTGACCGGTGCAGTGAGATATCGGGCGGGGAGTTATCCATTGAGATATATCCCAGTGGACAGCTGGGTTCAGAACAGCAATGTGTGGAGCTTCTTCAGATAGGGAGCCTTGCCATCACCAAGGTTTCCGCGGCTGTCATGGAAAGTTTTACGGAAGATTTTAAGGTGCTTGGACTTCCCTATGTGTTCAAATCAAAAGAACACTCTTTCAAAGTGCTGGATGGGGAGATCGGGGATGAACTGCTGATGAGCGCTGAACCATTCTGGATCAGGGGCCTCTGCTTCTACGATGCCGGAAGCCGGAGTTTCTATACCATTGATAAACCCATAAACCATCCGGATGATTTAAAAGGGTTGAAAATCAGGGTGATGAAAAGCATCACAGCCATGGAGATGGTGAAAGCCCAGGGAGGGTCTCCCACCCCCATCTCCTGGGGTGAACTATACACCGCCCTGCAGAGTGGCGTAGTGGATGGAGCTGAAAACAATCCGCCCAGCTTCTATACCAGCCATCACTATGAAGTATGCAAGTACTACAGCCTGAATGAGCACACCATGGTTCCGGATGTCCTGATTGTTAGTCTAAAGATGTGGGAAAAGCTCTCGGAACAGGAGAAAAACTGGCTGCAGCAAGCAGCCGACGAATCAGTGGCGATCGAGAGGAAACTATGGGCCGAATCGGAAAAAGAGTCACTTGAAATCGTTCAGGAGGAAGGTGTAACCATCATCTACCCTGATAAAGAACCATTTGCCAACAAGGTTACAGATCTGCTGGAATCTTACCGCGACAATGAAAGATTATATGACCTTATCACCCGCATAAGGAAGGTAGAATAGGCACACTGCGTGTGCTGTTAGGAGTTTAGCTACGCTAAACGTTAGTATGTTAGTGTGTTAGTAAAATAGATATGACGAAGTTTGAGAAAAGATTAAACAGGGTACTGGAGGTATTTCTTGTGATCCTGATGTCGGTGCTGGTAGTAGATGTACTCTGGCAGGTTTTCAGCCGTTACCTGCTCTCCTCACCAAGTTCTTTCACGGATGAACTTGCCGGGTTTCTTCTGATCTGGGTAGGCGTACTGGGCGCAGCATATGTTGCCGGAAGAAAAGAGCACCTGGCCATAGACATTCTGGTACAGAGGTCACCCCCGGCAAGACAACAAAAACTGCAATTCATTATTCATGTCCTGATCCTTATGTTTGCACTTTTTGTGATGGTGATAGGAGGGGCCGTCCTGGTATATACCCGTTTTATCCTGCAGGTAAAATCGGCAGCACTGCAACTGCCGCTGGGGTATGTCTACGTAGTGCTTCCCCTTAGCGGACTGATCATTATCTACTATGAAATCCTTCACATCCTCCACCTAAACAAGTCAAATTAGCATGGAAGTTCTTGTCCTTGTCATCAGTTTTGTTCTCCTCCTGGTCATTGGTGTTCCTATAGCTTTCAGCATTGGCATTGCCGGAATCCTCACCATGCTGATGTCCATCGATGCCATGCCCGCCTTTACCACCTATGCACATCGCATGGCCACGGGGCTAGACAGTTTTGCGCTGCTTGCCATTCCGTTTTTTGTTCTGGCCGGGGGCATCATGAACAGCGGGGGCATTGCCATGCGGCTGATCAACTTTGCCAGGGTGCTTGTGGGTAAATTACCTGCCGGACTTGCCTTTGTAAATGTGATCGCCAACATGCTATTCGGTGCAATTTCAGGTTCTGCTGCAGCGGCCACCTCTGCCATCGGGAGCATCATGGGACCGGAGATGAAAAAGGAGGGCTACGATGAAAACTTCAGCGCAGCCGTTAATATCACATCAGCCACCACCGGACTGACCATACCTCCAAGCAACATCCTGATCATCTTTTCACTGGCCAGTGGCGGAGCTTCCATTACTGCACTCTTCCTGGCAGGTTATGTGCCGGGTATCCTCACCGGCATGGGCATCATGCTGGTGGCCATGTCCATGATGGTAATCAAGAACAAGGGCACCAAAGGGCTGGCGAAAGTGCTGGGAAAAGTCCTCCTCGCCTCTGTGTTGCTTTTAGGTGCAGGAATCGGGATAAAAGCAGTGCATGACCAGGCTTCTGCATCAACGTTTAAAGGATTGATCTACGGATTGCTGGGGCTCTTCCTGGTCTACTCGGTCTATAAATCGGCCACCAACTGGAGCTTTTTCAAATTTGCCTTCAGGAAATTTTTGGATGCCTTTCCTTCCCTGCTTATGCTGGTAATTGTCATCGGCGGAATTGTTGCTGGGTTTTTCACTGCTACGGAAGCATCGGCAGTGGCAGTGCTCTATGCTCTGATCCTGGCACTGATCTACAAGGAGATCACACTCAGAGACATGCCTGCCATCATCCTCCGCTCTGTTAGAACCACCTGTATTGTACTGCTCCTGGTGGCCACAAGCATCGGCATGTCCTGGATCATGTCCTATGAGAATATCCCCCAGAACGTTAGTGCCGGACTGCTAAGCTTAAGTGACAATCCCGTGGTGATCCTCCTGATGATCAATTTTATCCTGCTCTTTGTGGGTATCTTTATGGACATGACCCCTGCAGTGCTGATCTTCACCCCCATTTTCCTGCCCATTGTCTCTTCCCAACTGGGCATGGATCCCATCCATTTTGGCATTGTGATGGTGCTGAACCTCTGTGTGGGACTGTGTACTCCGCCTGTGGGATCAGTGCTCTTTATCGGCTGTAGTGTGGCCAACTTGAAAATCGAGCAGGTGATCAAACCATTGCTGCCCATGTTCATCGTTATGATCGTCGTATTAATGCTGGTTACCTACATCCCTTCTCTCAGTCTCTGGCTTCCGGGAGTTTTGATGAAATAGCTTGCAATAATAGTTAGCGTATTTTTGACGTTAACTTTGTTTTTAATTTCTTTCTTTCCTAATTTAGCCTAATGAGTATCCCCGGCAGAAACATAAATCCAACCATTTCGGTCGACTGTGTTATTTTCGGATTTAGCACCAATCAGCTGAAAGTTCTCCTGATTGAAAGAAACTATACCGACCGGTCGGGCATAGAATTCAACGACCACAAACTCCCGGGAGATTTCATCTCCATCGATGAGGACCTGGATCTGGCCGCATCAAGGACCCTGGAAGAGCTTACCGGGCTCAGGGACATTTTCCTCTCCCAGTTTGCTGTATTTGGTAAGCCCGACCGCATTTCAAACCAGGTAGATATGGAGTGGCTGCTCGATACCACTGGCCTGGAGATTCATCGTGTGGTCACAGCAGCCTACTATTCCTTCATAAACATAGGTGAAACCAACACCGATTTCGCTATCAAAAACAATGCTTCCTGGATCGATGTAAAACATGTGCCTGACCTTGCTTTCGATCATTCTGACATCATACAAGAAGGGTTGAAACACCTGCAGTTTAGCTTGCGCAGCGAACCCATTGGCTTTGAAATGCTGCCGGAGAAATTTACCATCAGGGAGTTGCAGACCCTGTACGAAGTGATCCTGGGTTGCACCCTCGACAACCGCAATTTCAGGAAAAAGATCCTGAAATCGAGTTACCTTGTACAACTGGATGAAAAACAGACCGGCGTGGCTCATAAACCGGCATACTACTATCGATTCGACAGAAACATTTATGAAGAACATAAAAAAGAATCCCTCGGATACAACTTTT
>JAGLPR010000163.1 GCA_023137255.1 Bacteroidales bacterium
GACTTTTGACTTTTGACTTTTAACTAACATACCATGTACTTACTCGGATACGATGTGGGAAGCTCCTCGGTAAAAGCGAGCCTGATCAATGCTGAATCGGGGCGCTCCGTAGCTTCAGCATTCTACCCCAAGAAAGAGATGAAGATCGAAGCCTTAAGGGACGGATGGGCCGAACAGAATCCCGAACAGTGGTGGACCAACCTGATTCTTGCTACCAATGATGTGATGCAGTCTGCTGAAATTAAAGCCTCCTCCATCAAAGCCATTGGAATAGCCTACCAGATGCACGGACTGGTACTTGTGGACAAGGACCACCAGTTGCTTCGCTCTTCGATCATCTGGTGCGATTCAAGGGCTGTGTCCCATGGTGATCATGCCATGAAGACCATTGGCGAGGAGCAGTGTCTCTCCCACCTGTTGAACTCACCTGGAAACTTCACTGCTTCCAAACTAAGCTGGGTGATCATGAATGAGCCTGAGTTGTATGAGAAGGTGTACAAATTTATGCTGCCGGGCGACTACATCGCCATGAAGATGACTGACGAGATCAACACCACCATTTCAGGGCTTTCAGAAGGGATTCTCTGGGATTTCCAGGAAAATTCCCTGGCAGACTTCCTGCTGGAGTACTATGGAATTCACAAGCACCTTGTACCCGATATTGTGCCTACATTTTCCGAACAGGGACGCCTATCAGCCAATGCGGCAGAGGAACTGGGATTGGTCCCCGGTATCCAGATCGCCTATCGTGCCGGCGACCAGCCCAACAACGCTTTCTCACTCAATGTCCTGAATCCGGGCGAAATTGCAGCTTCAGCAGGCACCTCAGGGGTGGTATACGGCGTCAGCGATGAAGTGAAATTTGATCCGCGCAGCAGGGTCAACACTTTTGCCCATGTAAATCACAGTCCGGAACTAAACAGATTGGGAGTACTGCTCTGCATCAACGGAACGGGAATCCAGTACTCCTGGCTTAAGCAGCAACTGGCGCAGCGTGAGATGAACTACCCCGCCCTCAACGATCTCGCTATGGAAGCGCCCATCGGTTCTGACGGACTGCTGATGCTTCCTTTCGGAAACGGAGCCGAACGAATGCTGGGAAATAAGAATGTGGGAGCTACAGTCAAAAATATCAATTTCAATATCCATCAAGGCTCACACCTGGTGCGCGCCGCCCAGGAGGGGGTAGCCTTCTCCATGCTATACGGAATGAAAATTATGAAGGAAATCGGAATTAGCCCATCAGTCATCCGGGCCGGACTAGCCAACATGTTCCTGAGCCCGGTGTTCAGGAATACCCTGGCTGAGATTTCAGGTGCCACCATCGAACTTTACGATACTGATGGTTCAGTGGGCGCCGCCAATGGTGCCGGCATCGGTTCAGGCACCTTCGGATCTTTCCAGGAGGCCTTTGAAAACCTGAATAAGATGCTGGTGGTGGAACCCACCTATAAATACACCGATCAGTATGATAAAGCGTTCGGGAAGTGGTGTGAGGTGCTTAATAAGTGTTTACAAAGTTAGTTGTTAGTGGATTATATAAATTAAAATAATTAGGAAATGGAATATTTGTTAGGTGACAAAGAGTATTTCCCCGGAATCGGGAAAATCAAATTCGAAGGCAGGAATTCAGATAATCCGCTGGCTTTCAAATTCTATGATGAACACAAAGTGATTGACGGTAAAACCATGAAGGAGCACCTTCGCTTTGCCATTGCCTACTGGCACACCTTCTGTGGAACAGGTGAGGATCCTTTCGGTCCGGGTACCCAGATTTTTCCCTGGGCCACCGGGGAGAATGCCATCGCACGGGCAAAGAACAAAATGGATGCAGCTTTTGAGTTTTTCACCAAGATCGGAGCTCCCTACTATTGCTTCCATGACATCGATGTGGTTTCGGAGGGCAATTCAGTGGATGAGTATGAGTCCAACATGCAGACCATGGTGGAATACGCCAAACAGAAGCAGTCCGACTCGGGGGTAAAACTACTCTGGGGAACCGCCAATGTGTTCTCCAATCCCCGTTACATGAACGGAGCAAGCACCAATCCCGATTTTAATGTACTTCCCTGGGTGGCCACACAGGTAAAGAATGCCCTGGATGCCACCATCGCACTGGGTGGGGAGAATTATGTTTTCTGGGGTGGACGTGAAGGATACATGTCGCTGCTAAACACCGATATGAAGCGCGAGCAGGAGCACCTGTCACAGTTCCTCCACATGGCTAAAGATTATGCACGAAGCAGGGGATTTGCCGGACCATTCCTCATTGAACCCAAACCGATGGAGCCCACCAAGCACCAGTATGATTTTGATACTGCCACAGTGATTGGGTTCCTAAATAAGTACGGACTGGCCGGAGATTTCAAGATGAACATTGAAGTAAATCATGCCACCCTGGCCGGACACACCTTTCAGCACGAACTGCAGGTGGCCGTGGATAACGGACTATTCTGCTCCATCGATGCCAACCGGGGCGATTACCAGAATGGATGGGATACCGACCAGTTCCCCATCAACCTCTATGAACTGATAGAATCGATGTTCCCGATCATCGAAGCAGGAGGGTTCACCACCGGCGGGATCAACTTCGACGCCAAAATCCGCAGGAACAGCACCGATATGGAGGATATCTTCTATGCACATATCGCC
Organism: Bacteroidales bacterium; assembly: GCA_023137255.1. GTDB lineage: Bacteria > Bacteroidota > Bacteroidia > Bacteroidales. Next base: position 2,653 of record JAGLPR010000163.1, read on the forward strand.
GGTATGGATACCTTTGCCCGTGCCTTTGAGATCACCCTGGAACTGCTGGAAAAATCACCCTACAACAAAATGAAGGCGGATCGCTATGCCTCTTTTGACAGCGGTAACGGAGCTAAGTTTGAAAATGGAGAGCTCAACCTGAAGCAATTGAGTGCCATGGCCAGAGCCAAGGGGGAACCCAACCAGATCTCAGGGAAACAGGAGCTCTACGAATCAATTATTAACCAGTATATTAAATAGAATTCATGAGCGGCCAATCACCCTCCCGGTCGATTCCCCCGGTAATTTTCGCTCTGACCCTGGTGGCTACCCTTGGCGGACTGCTGTTCGGGTATGACACTGCTGTGATCAATGGCGCCACAGATGCACTCAGGCAGTTCTTTATCACACCGCTTGAATCGGATCCTGTCCTGGCATCTGCAACCATTGTGCAGTTTAAAGTGATAGTTACCGTCTGTTTTGCGATCATAGCAGCCTTTTTTTCAAGTTTTCTTTTCAAACTTTTCGGTAAAAGCAAAGGCTTGTTGGGAAGCGGAATCTTGTTGGTGACCGGCATCATGGCACTCTATTTTTTCTTTCTGAAAGGTGAAAACATCCTCACCGAGGCACTGGGGAACTCCATCAAAGGATTTACCATCTCCAGCGCCCTGGTGGGTTGTATCATCGGGGGATCGCTGGGAGGATACATTAGTCAGAGCATGGGCCGGAAGCGGGGTTTGATCCTGGCTGGCACCCTGTTCCTGATCTCTGCGCTGGGCTCTGCCATGCCGGAAAAACTCAATTTCCTGGGCCTCTCCACCATCAGTTCGTTTATATTCTACCGGGTACTGGGAGGCATCGGGGTGGGACTCGCCTCCATGTTATCCCCCATGTATATAGCAGAAATCGCTCCGGCCAGGATGCGGGGCAAGCTGGTTTCCTGGAACCAGTTTGCCATCATCTTTGGAATGGTGGTGGTCTATTTTGTTAACTTCTTTATCGCCAGGGGACAGGCTGCAGAGTGGATCAATGCCACTGGATGGAGGTGGATGTTTGGTTCGGAGACCATCCCTGCCACCCTCTTCCTGCTACTGCTCTTCTTTATCCCGGAATCGCCCAGATTCCTGATATTGAAGCAGAAGGAGTCTCAGGCATTGTCGCTGCTAAAGAAAATCAATCCGGCAAATGCCGAGCTTGTATTAAACGAAATCAAAGGTTCCCTCAGAGAGTCCAAAGCACCCTGGCTCTCTTTTGGTGGCGCAGTAATTGTGATAGGGATTCTTCTCTCGGTTTTTCAGCAGTTTGTGGGGATCAACGTGGTTCTTTACTATGCAGGTGACATATTCAGAAGCATGGGTGCGGGCAATGACTCCTCGCTGGTACAGACCATCATTGTGGGTCTGGTGAACATGACCTTTACCGTCGTAGCTATTTTCACGGTGGACCGTTTTGGACGAAAGCCGCTGATGATGTTTGGAGCAGTGGCCATGGGAATAAGTATGGTGGCCCTGGGCTTCTCTTTCTACCTGGGAAAAATGGGACTGCTCTCTCTGATCTTTATGCTTGCCTACACAGCAGCTTTTGCCATGAGTTGGGGACCAGTCACCTGGGTGCTGCTCTCCGAGATCTTCCCCAACAGCATCAGGGGAGCCATGTCTATTGCAGTGGCAACCATGTGGGTGGCCAACCTGGTCATCTCCTGGACCTTCCCTATGATGAATGAAAGTTCACTACTGATCCGGATGTTCAACCATGGATTCTCCTATTGGATCTACGGACTTATGGGATTCATTGCTGCCTGGTTCGTGATCAGGCTGGTGCCTGAAACCAAAGGGAAAAGTCTAGAGGAATTAGAATCTACATGGAAAAAAGGAGAAAGTCGTAAAGTCGTAAAGTCGTAAAGTTGTAAAGTCAAAGTCATAAAGTCAAAAGGATGAAAACAATAAATTCATATGTAATGGCAGGGTTTCTGGCATTGATGTTATCCAGTTGCACTGGAACATCACAGCAATCAGAAAGTATAAAATTCTATGTGGGATCCTCAGGGAACCAACAGCATTCCATTTTCCTCTGCGAACTGGATCCAGAGCTGCAGAAGTTTGCAGTTCTGGATTCATTTTCAGGTGCAGCCGGAGCCTCCTATCTGGCACCCTCTCCGTATAATAAAATTCTCTATACAATCAACCAGGAAATTTATGACGCTGACCAAAAACATTCGTCAGTAAGTTCCTTTGCAGTGGATCCCGAAACACTGGCCCTGAAATACATCAACAGCCAATCCAGCGAGGGAAGGGGTATATGCCACATTCATTGCAGTCAGGATGGTGATTATATTTTTGCAGCCAACTACTCCAGTGGTCACTCCTCTGCCCTGCCTGTGGATGACAAGGGGCAGATCGAACCGGCCACCAGTGTGGTCATTGGAGAGGGAACCGGACCAGTTGAAAACAGGCAGGAGGGCCCACATGCCCACCAGGTGGTGCTCGATCCGTCACAGCGATTCCTACTGGTACCTGACCTGGGAACCGATAAGGTAATGATATATGAATTTGATCCACAATCAGGAAAGCTGTCGCCCAATGCTGTCCAGCCCTTTCTCAAACTGGCACCGGGTGCAGGTCCCCGACACCTGGCCTTTCACCCTGAAGGTAACTTTCTGTACGTGGTCAATGAAATGAATTTTACCTTAACAGCCTGTCGCTGGGATCCATCAAAAGGGAACCTGGTTGAAATAAACACCGAACTTACTGTAGAAGATTCTCATGAAGGAATGAAATACCCGGCAGCAGTAAGGGTACATCCCAACGGAAACTATGTCTATGCCTCTACCCGGGGAGAAAACAGCTGTATATCTGTATTCAGGATAAATAGTGATGGTTCAATCGCCCGGATCCAGGTAATGGAACGGGTACCTTTCTGGCCCCGCGACTTCAATCTCGATCCTTCGGGCCGGTACCTGGTTTCAGCAGGAGAACGGTCCAACGATATCAGGCTCTACACCATTGATCTGGATAGCGGACTGCTTACAGAAACTGATGCCACCCTGGAGCTTCCTGCCCCAGCCTGCATATCGTTTATTCAATGATCAAAACCTTCATCAGATGAATAACTATAAAGTCGGTATCGTGGGACTGGGTAAAGTGGCCCGGCTGCATGCGGATGCCCTCAAAGAGATTGAAAACGTGGCATTCACAGCTGCTTGTTCAAGAAGCCTTTCCAAGGCAGAATCGTTTGCTGCCGAATATGGGGCAACTCCCTTTGACAACATCACCTCCATGATCATGGAGAGTGAACTGGACCTGGTAATCATCTGCACGCCCCACCCCAATCATGTGGAGCCCACCGTGGAGGCACTGGAAGCAGGAGCCCATGTGCTGGTGGAGAAACCATTTGCCTCATCGCTGCAGGATTGTGATATCATGATTGATGCGGCGCGTCGTACCGGATTGAAACTGGGTGTAATCAGTCAGCGCCGCTGGTATCCTCCCACACTTCGGGTAAAAAATGCCATCGACCAGGGAAAGATCGGGAAACCGGTGCTGGGCACCATCAATATGCTGGGATGGAGGGATGAAGCCTATTACGAATCCGATCAGTGGAGAGGAAGCTGGGACATGGAAGGCGGAGGAGTTATGGTTAACCAGGCGCCACACCAGCTGGATCTTTTTTGCTGGCTGATGGGACCCATCAATGAGGTGTACGGTCACTGGGATAACCTGAACCACCCCTATATTGAGGTGGAGGATACTGCACTGGCCATTGTGAAGTTTAAAAATGGGGCTATTGGGAACATCGTACTCTCCAACTCACAGAAACCAGGCATATTCGGGAAGATCCAGGTGCACGGGGAAAATGGGGCTTCGGTGGGTGTGCAGACCGAAGGCGGTGCCATGTTTATAGCCGGAATGGCTCCCATCACCGAACCGCCGGTAAACGACCTCTGGACCATCCCTGGCGAAGAGCAGCTGCTGGAGGAGTTCACCCGGGAAGATGACGAACTGTTTGAGAAGATCAACCCCATGGTGCACTTTATCAGGCTCCAGATTGAGGAGTACCTGGATGCGCTGGACCAGGGACGCGAACCGCTGGTCAATGGTGAAGAAGCTCGCAAAACCGTAGAGTTGTTTACCGCCATCTACCGTTCCACCCGGGATAATAAACCGGTGAAATTTCCGCTATTCCATGAAACCGGTAAGAATGATTACGACGGGCGTAGAAACCCGGTTTAAAAAAGTTTCAGGATTCCGTATATTCCCACCAGGAATATGGCCACACAACTGATGATCAGAAGAACTTTATAGATCCCTCCCGGTTCCACTGGCTTTTCTCCCGATTTAAACCTGAACCAGAGGCCGGCGATCACCACGATAAACAGCATCACAAATGTGGCAATACCCCCGATGGTGACCATCAGCACCGGCAGTTTTATCACCAAAAAAGCAATGGTCCACAATACAGGGAAAACTACAGCCAGGATCCTGATGGTCCTCAACCTTGTTTTCATATTGCTAAAATTGATCCAGCCCACCACCCCGAACAGGTCTGAGAATACACGAGTTCTGATGGCCAGTGCAGCAAATAGAGTGGAAAAGAGTACCACAAACGATCCGATCAGGAAAATATTCTTAGCCGCAGGCCCCACAGAATCGGTATAGATCCGGGAGAGTGTTTCAATCATCTGGTAGCCTTCAGGTAAGTCACCTCGCTGGTAAAGAATGGAGGCACCCAGCATGAAAAAGGCGGCTGTTACCACAGTATAAACAATCATGGAGAGAAAAGCATCCATGTACATTACCCGGATCCATCCCCTGGCACGTTCTCTCCATTCATCGTTGTTTTCGCGACTGCCTGTATATCGGGAATATCCTTTTTCGATGCACCAGTAGTTGTATGAAAGAATCTCATCCCCTCCCACGCCGGTGAGTCCGAAGGCAGCAAATGCAAACCCAACGGTACCTTTTGGCAACCTGAAAGAGAGACCTTCGGCAATATCGGGCCAGGTAACCGCAAAATCTGTATTCTGAACCATAAACAGGGCCAGCAGGGTAAAGACAGTAAACAGTCCCATAAAGACCAGAGAGATCTTCTCCACTACTTCGTAAAAGCCAAACAACATCACAGTGATCACCACAAAAGCTACCAGGATGGTCCAGGCAGCTATGGAGAGGGATGGAATGGCAATGTTCAGGATGATGGCCACACCCCCTATGATCCCGCCCAGCTGCAGAGGTTTAAATATCCATAATACCAGCCACGACCAGGCTGCCCAGCTTACCTTCTTATTTCCGAAACGGGGACCCGGCATCTCATTCATCAGGTTCATAGAAGTGATTCCCCGGGTGATGGACTGACGGCCAAATTCAAGTTGCAATACAATTTTTACCAGGCAGCTCACCAGGATCACCCAGAGGGTAACAAATCCTGCCTTGGCCCCCAGTGAGGTGGTGGCGATCAATTCTCCCGATCCCACCACCGACGCCGAAAGGATAAACCCGGGTCCAAGGAATTTGAGCTTTTGCCTGAAATTTTCCGGTGCCGCTTGGACCGAATCAGCATCCAGTACATACGGATCTTTTTGATCTTTCATAATTCTAAAATCGCACCAAGCACATTCAGCTTTCAGCTTTCGACTTTCAGCTTTCAGCTAAGCTGCGTAGCAGCATCATCGTTGTACCCGTGCATTGCCCTGCCAGATGCTCCAGACCTGGTCCTCATCAGCAGGTTGAGCATAGTCAGTCTCAAGGGTAGCCACCAGGGCCCCGCTGGCCCAGCCAAACTGAATCCACTTCTCCGGTTCCCAGCCTCTGAGGATGGCATAGAGCATACCGCTTACAAAACCATCGCCGCCACCAATCCGATCGTATACATAGATATCACGGGGCTCCACCACGTGCCAGTTCCCGTTCTCAGAAATAATCCCTCCCCACATATGCTGGTTGGTATTGATCACCTGTCGCAAGGTGGTGGCATACACAGATACCTCGGGAAAAGCACTCTTTACACGATTGATCATCTCTTTGAAGCCTTCAATCTTTGCAGCCAGATCCTTGCCCCCTGCATCGGGACCTTTAATCTCAAGACAGAGCTGGAAATCTTCCTCGTTCCCAATCAATATATCGGAAAGAGAGGCAATTTCAGCAAAGATCTCATGCAACTCCTTCTCACGTCCCTCCCAGAAGGAGGCCCGGTGGTTCAGATCAAATGAGATACGGGTACCATGCTTTTTAGCCATCCTGGCAATCTCAAGGCAAAACTGACTGGTCTCCGGTGACAGTGCTGCAATCAGTCCGGAAAGATGCACGATCTGTGCTCCTTCTTCCCCAAAGATCCGGTCCATGTCAAAATCCTTTATATTGAGGGTGCGGCCCACCTCTCCGGCCCGGTCGTTATGTACACGGGGTCCGCGTGAACCATGACCGCTGTCGGCAATATTGATCTGGTGGCGGTACCCCCACGGATTCCCCTGTTCCACCTCGGGACCTTCAAAATCCATGTGGCGGCTGGCCAGGTTGTCCTTGATAAGCCGGGCTATGGGGCTCCCCTTCACAAAAGTGGTGAGAATTTTTACCGGCAAACCCAGGTAGGAAGCGGTGCTGCCCACATTGGACTCAGCACTGGTGGCCTGCATCTTAAAAAGTTCGCTGCTGTGCACCGGTTGCCCGTTTACCGGGGTAATCCGAATCCCCATACTGGTGGGAATGATCATCGCATATTTTGCATCTTTTCTTAACTCCATCACATCTTCTTTTAGCAAATCATTTTTCGAACCTAAAATTACAATTTAAAACTATAAACAGACAGATCAAGGGTATCTCCCATGGTCACCTGCAAGGCTTCCAGTTTCTGATACATGGACCTGATGCGCTCCTTATGCCTTGGGATGGATGAAAGATCTTTGATTTCATCGGGATCATTCTTCAGATCAAACAATTTTACCACCCCTGCTTCAGGGTAAAGGATCAGTTTGTAATCGTCTACCCTGATCATTCGCTGAAGGTCCATATAGGCTCCATAGACTTCAGGATAGTTTGAGGCTGACTTCTTCCCTTCAATAAAGGATCTCAGGCTGCTGAACTCCACCCATTCGGGTACATCCCCTCCCGCATAATCGATGGTCGTGGCCATGATATCCTGCAGGTAGACAATCATATCTTTCCTCTTGCCTTTGGGCACATCGGGTCCCACAATTATCATTGGGGGACGCAGGCTGTGATCGTACATGCTCTGTTTTCCCATCAAACCGTGCTGTCCCACCGAGAGTCCGTGGTCGGCCGAAAAGAAGATGTAAGTATTGCCGGCCTGACCGGTCTTCTCAAGGTGATCCAGGATCCGTCCTATCTGGGCATCCATGTGGCTGATGATAGCGTAGTACTCCTGCCTGTGCACTTTAACTGCATATTCGGTGCGGGGAAAGGGCCCCAGCTTCTCGTCCCTCAGTCCGGCACTACACCCGATCTCATCTTTGTAGGGGTATTCGGTCAGAAAATTTTCCGGAACTGAAATATTTTCCAAAGGATACATATCCACATACTCCCTGGGCGACTGCCTGGGATCGTGGGGTGCATTGAAGGCCACATACATAAAGAAAGGATTCTCTGACTGGGCCGACTGGTCCAGGAACTCCACGGTTTCATTGGCAACCACTTCGCTCCAGTGGGTATCTCCCTCCCAGAAACCGCCAAAAGCAGTATCCCAAGGGGTCCACTCCCAATCGTTCTCATTCAGCGGCCGGTTGTACATCTCCGGAACCTGTCCGGGCATACCTCCCCTGACCGATCCCACATTTTGAAAGATCTCCGGCGGAGGAATATTCACATGCCACTTTCCGGTCATGTAGGTATCGTAACCCAGCTTCTCCATCTCTTTGCTCCAGAGCTCGCCCCGGGCTGCAAGTGTATCCAGTTTCGTTTCAAGTGCATTGGCCCGCCACAGAAACCTGCCCGTATTGAACATGGTCCTGGAGGCCACGCAGATGGCTCCGTGCCAGCCTCCCATGTTATAAGCAGTGGTGAAGACAGTACCCTGCCGTGCCAGTTCATCCAGGGTAGGAGTAAATATTTCATCGTTACCCAGCTCCCGTATGGTATTGTAGCACTGGTCATCGGCAAAAACAAAGAGGATGTTGGGCGGTTCCGGCTGGCTTTCGCAGGCGAAGAGAAGAAAAGCTGCAAACAGAGATAATAAGATTCGATACATTTTCATTGGATTCTACTTAGTTTCAATTTTAAATACTACAGCCATCGGATCAGGCACCTCCTCCGGTGTGATCAGGGACAATCCCTCTTCTGATAGACTCCACTCCAGTTGAGCGATGGAACCCAACAGGGAGACGGAACCGATTTCCAGGGGAGCGGGCA
>JAGLPR010000164.1 GCA_023137255.1 Bacteroidales bacterium
AGTTCCTTTTGTGGTATAGCGGACATCTTTCCATGAATACTTAATTTTCAGGAACTCCTGGTGATGTTTAAAATGTCCTTCCGGCTCCTTGGTGGGTCCCTCTCCAAAGGTGTACCAGGGCCTTGTATCATAGATGGATTCTCCATAAGCATCCAGCCAGGCACCCATGTCGATCAGCACCTGCTTTTGGTTATCCGGGATGGTGCCATCCGCCTTTGGAGATACGTTCAGCAACAGCACCCCGTTTTTGCTTACAATATCAATCAGGACATGGAGCACATCGGCCGATCCCTTGATCTCAAGGTTCTCTGTATAGCACCAGCTTCCCTTGCTGATCGTTTCATCGGTCATCCACGGTTCTGCACCGATCCGGTTCTTTCTCGATTTTTCCAGGTCATCTACCGTATAGTTAATTGGCAGGTCTTCCTGTTTTCTTACAATCACCACCTCCTTGTCCCACTTCTCAGCCTCATTGAGATAGTAAGCACTGAACTTCTGCCTGTACTCCTCCGGGATCTGGTCCAGCACATAATCAAACCATATGATATCGGGCTGGTACTTATCGATCACCTCCTTCAGTTTACCGTACCAGATCTCTTCGAGCCACTGATCTTCAGGGATATTTCCATAGATGTATTTCAGTTTTTCGTCATCCGAAGTAGTTGGCATTCCCTCGAAAAAGGGGTAGTGGCTCAGCGCATAACCTTCCGTTCTGGATCCGGTTTCGGTGCTGTCGAAACGCTGCAACTGTTTGGCATGGTGAAAGGTAGTGATCAGTTTGATGTCGCGTTTCCTCAGTGCCGTTGCCAGTTCACCAGTAATGTCTTTTTTGGGTCCCATATCGGCCACATTCCACGGGGTGACCTCGCTGTCCCACATGGAGAATCCGTCGTGGTGCTCCGCCACCGGTCCGGCAAACCTGGCACCTGCCTTCTGAAACAGGTCGGCCCACTCCTCCGCATCAAAATACTCAGCCCTGAACATGGGCACAAAATCGTGGTAGCCAAATTCGGAAGGATGACCATAGGTCTCCAGGTGATGTTTGTAGATATCATGGTTCTCAAAGTGCATGTTCCTGGGATACCACTCGCTGCCATAGGCTGGAACAGAATAGACTCCCCAGTGAAAATAGATGCCCAGTTTGGCATCCTGAAACCACTCCGGTGATGCCTGGTGTTTTGCCAGTGATTCCCAGTCGGGCGAATAGGTTTCTGGTTCTGTCACTTCAGGACTCCTGGGACCAGTGCACGCTGCAAGCAGTGCAATCAAAACTAATCCAGCATACTTCCTCATTATATTTGGTTTTAGGGTTTAAAATCAACCAGAATATTCATCACACTTCCAGGTTCCTCAGTCCACTCCCTGAGGGCATTGGCAGCCTCGTCGGGCTTCACTATCCGGGTAATCATATTTTCAAGGGGAAAGTCACCCTGTTCCAGGTATTCAATGACTCTCCTGAAATCATCCGGTGTGGCGTTGCGCGATCCCCTGATATCGATCTCTTTCTGTACAAACAGCCTGGTAGCAAAAGAGACTTCACTACCTGTATACCCGATGCATACCACCCTGCCGGTAAAGGCCACTTCGTCCACTGCGGCCCTGTAGGTGACCGGATTCCCGGCTGCTTCAATCACCACATCGGGTCCTTCACCGCCGGTGAGCTCCGCAAGCGTTTCATGCAGGTTCTCTTTGACTGAATTAATCGCATGATGGGCTCCCAGCTTCCCGGCCAGATCCAGCTTATGGTCATCCACATCCACGGCAATGACTTTGGCACCACACTGCAGTGCTCCTGCAATGGCTCCCGCACCAATCATCCCGCATCCCAGCACCATCACCACATCGGATTTTTCTACCCCCCCGCGATCGATGGCATGAAAACCAACAGTCAGCGGTTCCACCATCACCAGTTCCAGTTCGTTCAGTCCGGGTGCTTTCAATACTTTCTGCCAGGGAACTGTAATGTACTCCTGCATGGCTCCGTCGCGCTGTACACCCAGGGTCTGATTATGTCTGCACGCATTGTATCGTCCCCTTCGACACGAAACGCATTGTCCACAACTGGTATAGGGTATAACCGTAACCAGGTCCCCTGCATGCAGCTCCTCTGGAACCCCGATGCCCTTTTCTTCAATAATGCCGGAAATCTCGTGTCCGGGAACCCGTGGGTATTGCACCATGGGATTCTTGCCCAGGAAAGTACTTAAATCTGATCCGCAGAAACCCACGTATTGAATCCGGATGAGCACTTCTCCTGATGCAGGACGGGGAGAATCCATCTTCACTACTGAAACGCTTCCCGGCTTCCGGATTACAACTGCTTTCATGACTTTACAGATATTTATATCCGGGGTCCATCAGTCCCCTGTTTTTCAAATCGATCCAGAATGATTCAGGAATCTCCTTATGCAGGATCTCCACATTCCGGTTCATCTTCTCCGGTTTGCTGGTGTTCAGGGCAATGCTCACAATGGCTGGATGTGACATCCCAAAATGAAGGCAGGCATCTCCCGGATTCACTGAATGCTCTCTGCAGATGGCATTAAATGCATTTCTCCACGCGTGTAGGATCCGACCCTTTTCTGAGTCGGGGTCCACATCCTGATAGTCAAATTTATCTCCTCCGGTGAAAAATCCTCCATGGAACAGGGCCGAATTGATTACACCTACTCCATCGGCACGGAGTTGGTCCATAAAGTCCAGGATCTCCTTGGGATGGCTGAAAACAGTGAAGCTATTGGCAAACATGACCCAGTCAAAGGGGACATGTTCGTAAAGCTCCTTGATGATGGTCCACTCTTTGGAGCCAATGCCTACCGCTTTTACTTTGCCCTCTCTCTTCAGTTCAAACAGTGCCCGGTAAGATTCAAGGATCTCCAGAAACCGCTTATCCCGGTCTGCCGGATCTAAGGCTGACAGAAGATATTCATCCGGATCGTGGATGGAGACTACCTCGGAACGGAAAGTGCCTCCGAGCAGCTCATTTCCCTGGGCAAAGCACCTGAGGATTTCATCGTAACCAAAAGTCTGGATACAATCGTTCTCCAAATCTGCCCATGCACCTGGCTCAAAGGTAGGTTCATCGGTAGAAAGTGGTACGCAGTACCATCCCAGCTTGTTGCTGATGACCACCTCATCCGGCCGGATACCCAGTTCCGCCAGCCCCTTACCTATGATTTCAAGGGCAAGACCTGCCCCGTATTTTCCTGCAGTATCGATAACTACAGGCTTTTCTGTGCATTCGAACCACATTTTTATCAAGGCCAGTTTATCTTCGAAAGAGAGCGCTGTGTAAAGGTTGCCCAGATAGCTTGTGCCATAAATTACCTGCGGAACAGTAAGGCCCGTTTTTCCAAGTGCTTTCTTTGTGGTCAGTTTCATTTCTAAAGCATTTGCAGACTAATGAGCAAATGCGCGGGTCCGGTAACCGTAAATGGCCACCACCACGAAACAGATCAGTGGAATAATAAAAGAGATATTCTCCGCTGGCATATTCAGGATGACCCCCTGCTTGATAATGGCTCCCTGCATGGGTGGCATGACCGAGCCTCCCAGGATGGCCATAATCAGTCCGGCCGCCCCAAACTTGGCATCCTCGCCCAGTCCCCTGAGAGCAATCCCGTAAATGGTAGGGAACATCAGCGACATGCAGGCAGAGACGCCCACCAGGCAGTAGAGACCTACGATCCCCTGGATGAGGATCACACCGGTCACCAGGGCAAACCCACCAATGGCAAAAAACATCAGAAGCCGACCCGGTTTCACATATCTCATCAGGAAGGTGCTCACAAAACGACTGACAATAAAGATGGCCATGGCCACAATATTATATTGCTGCGACAACACTTCAGCCTCCTGCTCCCCCATACCCTGGCTCATAAAGTACCGGGTACCGTAGTGCACAATAAAGGTCCAGCACATGATCTGTGCTCCCACATAGAAGAACTGTGCGATCACCCCCTCCCGGTAACGAGGGATAGAAAAGATCCTTTTAAGGGTGGGGAAGAAATCGATTGTACGTTTAGAATCCGCATTTTTCGGCATCCGCACCAGCGCAATGAGTACAAACATCATGATGATCACAAGCCCGATGATAATATAGGGCGAGGCCATTATATCCAGATCACTCATCTTTACTGCCTCAAACTCGGCAGGACTTAATAATTCCCGTTGTGCTGTGTCCATTGGATCCAGCCGGGCCTGGATAAAGGTCTTGGCCACAAACATCCCTGTGATGGACCCGATAGGGTTAAACGACTGTGCCAGGTTGAGCCGCTGGGTGGAAGACTCCTCCGCTCCCATGGATAGAATGTAGGGATTGGCGCTGGTCTCCAGGAACGACAATCCGCAGGTAAGAATGAAATATGCAATCAAAAAAGGCGCATAGAGGCCAATGGCACTTGCCGGAATAAACAACAGAGCTCCTGTGGCATACAATCCCAATCCCACCAGAATCCCTGCCTTATAGGTAAACCGGCGTATAAAAATGGCTGCCGGGAAGGCCATAGCAAAGTAGCCCCCGTAGAAAGCCACCTGTACCAGCGATCCCTGCACAGTATTCATCAGAAAGATCTTTGAAAAAGCCTTCACCATGGGATTGGTAATGTCATTGGCAAATCCCCAGAAAGCAAAACATGAGGTAATCAGTATAAAAGGAACCAGGTACT
>JAGLPR010000165.1 GCA_023137255.1 Bacteroidales bacterium
GTCACATTTGGAGTAAAGACCCGGGAATAAAGTTTAAAAACAACCAGCACCATTATTACCAGTCCAAGGAAAACCACCAACATGGAAATCCTTACTGCTTTACCCATCCGCCGGGTCCGCCTTCTTTCAAACTTAGCCATAAACAAACGTTTACTTTGCATACAAATGTAACAGAAATCAACAACTGGAGCTATCTTTGCATCATGGATAGTGTAAAGACTGTGGCCCTGGTGGCACACGACAACCGGAAAGCCGACCTGATAGAGTGGGTCGATTATAATGCCAGCAAACTGGCCAATCACCACCTGATCTGTACAGGGACCACGGGTAAATTAGTTGAAAAGACCCTGAAGGAGAAGGGCATAATACCCCCCTCCCTGACAAAGATGAAATCGGGACCACTGGGTGGCGATATGCAATTGGCCGCTCTGGCCTCAGAAGGGAAAATCGATATCCTGATTTTCCTCTGGGATCCCATGTCCGCACAGCCTCATGATGTAGACGTAAAGGCACTGTTAAGAATCTCCGTACTCTATAATGTACCCACAGCCTGTAACAGGGCCACAGCCGACTTCCTGATCGATTCACCTCACTTCGGAACCCCATATCAGAAAATCCTGAAAGATTACAGCCAGTATATCAACAGGGATATTAAGTAGCCAATGAATATCCTTGACTGGCGTCGGCCCGATAATTTGATTCAATAAAAGGAAACTTGACATCCGGCTTTTTTCAATGTAACTTTGTTATCAATGAAACGAAACCAGCTCAGGGCTCTCCTAGGAGGCTTAAGTTTTACAACGGCACTCTTCGTGTTCCAGGCATGTTACGGGATGCCGCAGGACATGCAGGATGATGTGCGGATCCAGGGAAAGGTGGTTTCCCGGACCACGAGTCGGCCCGTGGAGGGTATCAAGGTGGAATCCGAAGTATACGGGCACTACGGGGTCACCGACAGCCAGGGATCATTCGAGTTCTACACGCCCTGGAGAGACTCCCTGAAACTTACCATCGAGGATGTTGATCCCGATTCGAACGGGGACTATGCAAGCAAGGATACCATACTGGTAAACCCCGACAACCAGGTGTTTCTGAACATCGACCTTGAAGAGAAATAGATGTTCTCTTCATTCAAACGGCTGGCCTTTCGGAAATTCAGAAAGGCTGAAACCCGCCTCCACGAACTGAACTACCTTTTCTGGGAGTGCACCACCCGTTGCATGCTCAACTGCCTCCACTGCGGAAGCGATTGCCATGTAGACTCCAAACATCCCGACATGCCAATACAGGATTTTCTCACTGCACTGGATACCATCCCAAAACCAGCCAAAAATTTTATCGTGGCTCTAACCGGTGGGGAGCCCTTGCTCCGAAAGGACCTGGAAACTGTCGGCATGGAAATCCGCAAAAGAGGTTTGCGGTGGGGAATGGTCTCCAACGGGCACCTCTATGACCAGGAGCGTCACACCGCGTTGCTCAATGCAGGGATGGGGGCCTTGACCATCAGCATGGATGGCCTGGAGGAGAGCCATGACTGGCTGCGCAACAGGCCCGGAAGTTTTACACGGGTCGACCAGGCCATTGGACTGGCAGCTGGCTCCGAAAGACTCAATTTCGATGTAGTAAGCTGTGTCAACCGCAGGAACCTTTCAGAGCTGCCGGCCATTTACGATTACCTGCACTCCAAAGGGGTGAAGGCGTGGCGGCTCTTTACCATCATTCCAATCGGAAGGGCAAAAGCCTACCCGGATCTGAACCTGAGCGACGGTGAGTTCAAAGAGATGCTGGACTTTATATCAAAGTGCAGGGAAAAAGGGGGAATGGATGTGAAATTCAGCTGCGAAGGGTACGTGGGGGCATATGAATCAAAAGTACGTGACACCCCCTTCTTCTGCCGGGCAGGGATCAACATAGGATCCATCCTTATCGACGGCTCCATCTCAGCCTGTCCTAACACCGACCGATCCTTTGTACAGGGCAACATCTACAGGGAAAACTTCCAGGATGTATGGACAACGAAATTCACCCCTTTCCGTGACCGGACCTGGACCCGCACCGGCCCATGCGCCGATTGCAAGGACTACAGGGATTGCCAGGGGAACGGATTTCACAACTGGCACGGCGACAGGTCGGAAGTGCTGGTCTGTCACAATGAGATCCTGGGGCAGGCTACAAAAAAAACCGTCTCGTGAGAAACGGTTTTCCTAAGTAAAACTAAACGCAGGGTGCGATAAAGTCGTTGTTTTAGTTACTGCAAGCAACCAGCACGGACCCAATACACATTTCGTCACCTGCGTAGAAAGGAGTGTACATCCATGATTCCATGGCGAGGTCCTCTTCAAGAACGTTACTTTCGA
>JAGLPR010000166.1 GCA_023137255.1 Bacteroidales bacterium
GTATAGATCGGATAATCATAACCCTGCATTTCCCAGTTGGAGGGTACAGGAATAAGGCCCCACTCCACGGTGTCAAAATCATCTTTGAAAAAGTTCACCGGACGTTCGCCCGGATTCTGTGACAGGTGAAATTTCCAGGAACCATTCAAAGAGTGGATCAGGCTCGATTCCCACGGGCTCGACTCCCCGACCCTGTTCACATCCTGAAAAGGTATAAACCATGCCCTGGGTGCCTCCCTGTTGATGTTAAAAACAGCCTGGTTTTCCCAGTCAGGAGGGTCTCCCTCACTAATAATTGTTCCGGAACTTACACTGGTAAGACAAAAGAGACAAATTGCAGTTGCAATAGAAATTCTCCCAAATGATTGCAGTAGTTTTTTCATAACTGTGTTGCTGGTTTACCCAATAAAGGTAACAATGAAAACTAATAAAAAACATGCTAAAAATTAAGGCCATCCAACCACTTTGTTGCAGGTGGAAGGATGGCCTTTTCACTTATCATCACTACCCTCTAATACCCTGGATTTTGAATGAGTTGTGAGTTTTTATTCATTTCATCCCGCATAATGGGGAAGAAATAAGCTTTATCCAGCCAGGCACGCGCATCACCTCCCAGCTCCTTTTCGGCAAAGATGGGAGGACCCCAGGTAGTTCCATCAGCCTGGCGATAGTTGGTGGCAGGCTGGTCCGTTTCATACCTAACATCGACCGCATGGGTCTGGTGATAGGCATCTGGTCCAATCACCCATCGACGAACATCCCAGAATCTCTGATCCTCGTAGGCCATCTCCATACGGCGTTCATGACGATAGGCCTGGCGCAGGGCATCGCCAGTGGCTACAATATCCGGCTGTCCGGCTCGCTTCCTGATCCTATTGAGATAGGTGAGGGCTTCAACATCCTCACTAAGCTCAATGCATGCCTCAGCGTAGTTCAACAACACTTCGGCATAACGGAAATGACGGAAGGGAACATCCTGTTTCACATACTGAGGATCGATGGCGGGATCCACAAATTTCCGTACATAGTAACCGGATTTGCCTCCGTTCCAGTCTTCAATGGGACCACTTCGTGTATCCACTCCTGGAACCACAAGTTCCCCGGCCAAATCATACACATATCCCACCTGGATCCTGTTCCAGGGATCAATGGCCTGCACGTCGGAAGGACGAACCCTCCATTGGGCACCTTCATAAAGAATGGTGGCATAGAATCTGGCCTCACGGTTGGTGTAAGGTGAAGCCTGATGGGCGGGATTGCTCCAGTCGAAACTGGTGCCATCCTTCATTTCATAGTCATCCACCAGCTCACCTAAGGGAACGTTATTCCCCCAGTTGTGATACCCATTGGGAATACCATCAACTACTACCAATGGATTGTTGTCTCCAAGGGTATTGGCTCCCCGGATCCTCAAAGTAGCTCCGTCATAACCTGGCTCTCCACTCCTGTTGTAGGCGAACAGTCCCGGAACACGACCCACCAGGGTATTACTGAAGTTGGTGGAGGGCGATTGTTTTAGCTCGTCTCCCCTCACTGAGGCCACGGCACCTGTGAGTGTAGCCTTTGAAGCAGTACCATACCCTATTACCACAATCTCTTCAAGGTCAGTGGTACTGCTGGAAAGGGCAATATCAATAATGGTTTGTACACCTACAGTAACTTCCTGGGTGACCATTCCCACAAAGGAGAACATCAGTACCGCATCGGAGGGAACCGTTATGGAGTAAGTTCCATCTGCATTTGTGATGGTCCCGTTGGAGGTCCCTTTTTCAACAATGTTGACACCTGGAATAGGTGTGTCATCCTCTACACCAGTGACTGTTCCTGTGACAGTTACCTGTGCATTGAGAATAGCAAAGCTGCTCAGAAATAAAAACAGGAGTAACAGCGTACCCCTGATTCCTCTTCCCGAACTGAGAAGATTTTTTTTCATAGTTAGAGTTTTAGTTTAGTTGGTTTGGATAATAAGCGTTCATTTTACACGAACAAAAAGCAAATCATAAAAAAAATGAACACGGCGTCAGTTTTTGAGATAAAGTAAAGGGCAAAAGTGATATTTATAATCATTATAATATTTCGATATTCCCGAGCACTCCCATTTCTTTTTTGTAGTTTTAGAACACTTGCTAAACCCATTCAAAACCCACTTAAAGATGAAATTGAACCTGACAAAATCATTTCTGGCCATTCTGTTTGCCACCTCATTCTTATATTCCGGTTTTGCACAATCCGATACACCAATCGAAGGTACCCGAGCCATTGAATTCCCAGATATTCCCGGGTATGTAACCCTGAAGTGCGACCTCCACATGCATACGGTGTTTTCGGATGGGAGCGTATGGCCCGATATCCGTGTGCAGGAGGCTGTCAGGGACGGTCTGGATGCCATCGCCATCACCGACCACATAGAGTACCAGCCCAAAAAGAATGATATTCCCCACACCGACCGGAACCGGGGCTACGAACTCGCCCTGGAATCTGCCAAGGAAACCGGCCTGCTGGTGATCAACTCCACTGAGATTACTCGCTCCATGCCTACAGGCCATTTCAATGCCATCTTTGTGAAGGACGTAAATAAGCTGGATCAGAAAGATGTGGTGGAGGTGTTCAGGGAGGCCAAACAACAGGGTGCCTTTGTCTTCTGGAACCACCCGCACTGGACCGCACAGAAGCCCGATGGAGTTGCAGCACTCACACAGATGCACAAAGATCTGCTGGCCGAAGGGCTGTTTGCAGGCATTGAAGTATATAACCACACTACCTACTCGGACGAGGCGCTTGAGATCGCCAGCGAGCACAAGCTGACCATCATGGGCAACTCGGATATGCACAACCTCATCGACTGGGGCTACAATGTGCCTGAAGGAGGACACCGTCCGGTGACCCTGGTCTTCGCCACAGAAAAATCGGTCGCAGCCATGCAAAATGCGCTGGAGGAACGCAGGACAGCAGTCTGGTTTGAGAATACCCTGGTGGGTGATTCCCAATACCTCACCCCCATGGTGGAACAATCGCTCGAGGTAACCAGGGCCGGGAAAGGGCCAGTTCCAAGTGTGCTGATCCACAACCATTCCGATGCCGATTACATCCTGGAGAACCTTTCGGAATTCCGGCTGCATAACCAGGCAAAGGTATTTATCCTTAAGGCACACGAATCGACCACCATCCAGGTTAAAACTGTAGAAACCCTGGACTCCTTTGAGTTGCGTTTCAGCGTGCTCAACGCTTTTTCAACTCCGGATACCCATCCGGAGATTAAGCTTGTGGTTGAGTAGAGCTGATTTTTTCCATGAAGTTGTTATATTGGGGGTTCTAACACTAACTTCCAAAAACTACCCACATGGAAAACATTAAGAAATCGCTGCTCTTCAACGCGAGCTGTACTGCCCTTGTTGTTACCGCGCTCACCTTTGCCACCCGGGCCGGAATGATCGAACCGTGGCGTGCCGAATTCAACCTGACTGCCCAGGAAGTGGGCTGGATCGTCGGTACTGCCTTCTGGGGATTTACCCTGGCCATGGTGCTGATTGGTCCCCTGGTGGACCTGATCGGAATGAAAAGGATAATCTATGTGGCCCTGGCGGGTCATGTGGCAGGAATCCTGCTCACCATTTTTGCAGGAGGTTTCTGGAGCCTCTTCTTTTCCACACTTCTAATCGGTGTGGCCAACGGCAGTGTGGAAGCTGCCGCAAATCCGTTAATCACAGCCATGTACCCGAACGATAAAACCCGCATGTTAAACAAGTTCCATGTGTGGTTCCCGGGAGGGATTGTCATTGGCGGACTCATGGTTTTCGGGCTGAACGCCCTTGGATACGGATGGCGCCTGCAGATGGCAGCCATGCTGATCCCCACCCTGGCTTACGGCATCATGTTTCTAAAGGCTGTATTGCCACAAACAGAGAGGGTCAGTGCCGGATTTACCTACAAAGATATGCTCAAAGCGGTTGTCTCTCCCTTGTTCCTTTTCATGGCAGCCTGTATGTTGCTAACCGCGGCCACAGAGTTGGGATCCAATCAGTGGATGACCGCCCTGCTGGAAAATGTGATGGTACAGGAGGGCATCAACTCCATCCTGCTGCTGGTATGGATCTCCGGGATCATGGCACTGGGACGTTCCGTTGCCGGACCCATTGTACATAAGCTCTCTCCCAGCGGGGTCTTGCTTGGATCAGCCATTTTCTCAGGAATAGGCCTGTTCCTGCTCAGCATCTCGGGTGGATTGTGGAGCTTTGGTGCTGCTGCAGTATTTGCCATCGGGATCACCTATTTCTGGCCCACCATGCTTGGGTTTGTCAACGAGAACATCCCCAAAAGCGGAGCCCTTGGACTGGCCATCATGGGAGGCATCGGATTCTTTGGAGGAGGTATTGCCCAGCCCCTGATCGGGAAAATCTATGACCTGAAGTTCGAACAACTGGGCGACAGTCTGGCTGCCGGATCCATTACCCTCCAGTTTGTGATTATCCTCACCGTTGTGCTGACCATTGCTTTTACTTTTCTATATATCAACCAGAGAAAGAAAAAGGCTTAAACAGTACCAATAAACAATATTCATTGACGAATGGTCGTTTATTAGTGATGAAATTATTATTTACCCCAAAAACTACACACATATGAAACGAAGTATGCTTAGGAGTTCTATTGCAGTAATGATGGCTGCAATGGTACTGACCTCAGTAATGACCGGGTGTTCGGGCTCCGGTACCAAGACCGAAACCAAAGAAGAATACAAAGGGGTTCAGATTGGCGTGATTACCTATAGCTGGCGCAGCATGCCAAGCGCCCCGGCCGATATTATCAAGTATTGCAAGCAGGCCGGTATTACTTCCCTTGAACTGATGGGCAATATCATAGAGGAGTACGCTGGTGCACCTGCTGGTCCGGCCTGGCCTGAG
>JAGLPR010000167.1 GCA_023137255.1 Bacteroidales bacterium
TGGGTACAATAGGCATTGATCAGTCCCGCTTCTGTGGCATTGATGGCATTGATCACAAGTTGAAGATCGGTCTCCTGCTCGCTGTAGAGCCTTTTTTCGAAATGGTGCTGAACATGCAGGATCACATCCACCTTATCGCGCGTCAGCATCCTGACCGCTTCCTGGTAATCATTGGTGGTCAGGCTGATATCAAAGAAGGGCGATCCGGTGAATTCGGAGACCAGCAAGCGCGACGCCTGGGAGTAATCCTGGTCAACCACAGCCATTTTTATGCCTTTCATCTCCAGGCTGGCTGCATAGGTAAGCACGATCATCTGAACCACAGGAACCACAAAAATGACCGGAATCATAAACTTGTTCCTGAAGATCTGCTTAAACTCTTTGACCAGTAATGTGATTAGTATCCTCATTCCTATGTGGCTTTATTGCAGCCTGATTTTAAACCGTTTTACTGCCGCCAGGATAAAAAACAGGGTCATTCCCAACAGGATCAGGGTCTCTTTCCAGATAAATGCAAACCCGGTTCCCTTCAGCATGATGTTCTTTACAATGACAATAAACCAGCGGGCGGGCATAATGGCAGAGAACCATTGAAGCACCTTTGGCATGTTGTCAATGGGAAAGATAAAGCCTGAAAGCAGGATGGTGGGAAGCATCAGTCCCAGCAAGCTCATTACCATGGCCACCTGCTGGGTCTTTGCACTGGTGGAGATCAACACCCCCAGTGAAAGTGCCAGGGTAATATAGAGCATGCACTCCAGCATAAGCAACCAGATACTTCCCACTACCGGTACATGAAATACCAGGTTGCCCAGGACAACAATGGTCATGGCATTCACAAAGGATAGCAATACATAGGGAGTCACCTTCCCCAGGATGATCTCCCTGGGTTTCAGTGGCGAGGCCAGCAGCAGTTCCATGGTTCCGAACTCCTTTTCACGTGTGATGGTTACAGAGGTCATCAGCGCACAAATCAGCATCAGGATCAATGCCATCAGTCCCGGCACAAACATATAGGCCCCTTTCATCTCTTCGTTGTAGAACATCCTCGAATGCAGGTTCACCGACCACGGAACATTTATATTCTGGTTGAGGGACTGAAAATAGTTCATCAACACTCCCTGCAGATAAGTCTGGGCCAGCTGTGCCGAGTTGGCATCCGATGCATCTGTTATCAGTTTTATGGCAGCCCCTTTCTCGGTTTGAAGGTGTTTCTGAAAACCAGCTTCAAATACCACCACCACCTTTGCCCTGCCGCTTCGGAAAAGTTCTCCGATCTCCTCCTCCCTTTCCAGGTAGCCTGCCGGCACAAAATAGCCGGAAGAGAATATTTTCTGGGTGGCCCGGATGGAAGCCTGATCCATGGAACGGTCCCAGATGCCCACCTCCACATCCCTGATCTCAGTGGTTACCACGTAACCGAAAAGAACAATCATCACGATGGGAAGCCCGAAAAGAATCACCAGTGTCCTCACATCCCGGAAAATGTGCTGAAACTCCTTCTTTACAAATCCAAGAAACCTGTTCACGACCTTGCCAGTTTTAGGAACACCTCTTTCATGTTCTTCGATTCATACTGCTGCTTTAATGAAGCCGGGGTATCCAATGCTTCGATGCGTCCGTCCACCATGATCGAAACGCGGTCGCAATACTCGGCCTCATCCATATAGTGGGTTGTGACAAATGCGGTAATACCTTCCAGGGTGGCATCGTGTATCATCTCCCAGAATTGTCGCCTGGTGATGGGATCTACTCCACCTGTTGGTTCATCCAGGAAAACAATGGCAGGTTTGTGAAAAATGGCCACAGAAAAAGCCAGTTTCTGCTTCCATCCCAGAGGGATATCCCGAATCAGCTTATTGCGAATATGCGACAAATCCAGTCGCTTCAGCAACTGCTGTTCTCTGCTGGAGATCTCTCTCCTTCCCAGCCGGTAGATCCCTGCATATAGCCTGATATTCTCCGACAATGTAAGATCCTCATAGAGAGAAAATTTCTGGGACATGTACCCTATTTTGCGTTTGATCTTTTCCCGTTCATTATATACATTGTGACCAGCAACCATGATCTCCCCCGACGTTGGGTAGGAAAGGCCGCAAAGGATTCTGATGGCGGTGGTTTTCCCGGCGCCATTGGCCCCCAGGAATCCGAAAATCTCCCCCCTTTCCACATGGAAGGTGAGCCGGTCATTGGCCACAAAAGAGCCAAACTTCTTAACCATTTCCTTCACCTCGATAATATGTTCCGGTGCTGTGGTCATATTTCCTCCTCCTTTAGCAACTCCATAAACCGGTCCTCGATGGTGGGTACTATGGATTTCCACTCTAAGGAATCATCTGCCCATTCCCGGATTGCTGACTGTACCTGGTTTACATCAGCAGCCGAACGAAGAGTCACATGCAACTCATCTCCAAAGAGCCAGACATGCCGGCACCCCTCCATCTTACGAAGCTGGTCGAGGTAAGCATAGACCCCTTTGTTGCTGCGCAGTGAAAACAGCCGGGCATCACTTCCATCTGCAAGAGAAGCAGGATCGGAGATGGCCATAAGGTTTCCCTTTTGAATCAGCCCTACCCGGTCGCACATCTCTGCCTCATCCATGTAGGGGGTAGAAACCACAATGGTAATACCCTCTCCCTG
Source organism: Bacteroidales bacterium (assembly GCA_023137255.1). Taxonomy (GTDB): domain Bacteria; phylum Bacteroidota; class Bacteroidia; order Bacteroidales. The sequence goes on from JAGLPR010000167.1 coordinate 2,641, forward strand.
GATCTTCTTTAACATATCCCAGAATTCGCGTCGGCTTACTGCATCCACACCGGTGGTGGGTTCATCCAGGATCAATACCCTGGGCCGGTGGATCAGGGCACAGGAGAGGGCCAGTTTCTGCTTCATCCCGCCGGACAATTTCCCCGCCAGACGCTTTCTGAAAGGGGCTATCTGGTCGTACACATCCCTGATCAGGTCGTAATTCTCCTTTACCGTGGTTCCAAATACCCTGGCATAGAAAGCCAGGTTCTCCTCCACCGACAGATCCATATAGAGCGAAAAACGACCCGGCATATAACCTATGATCTGTCTTACTTCACGGTACTCCTTTACCACATCATGTCCCAGCATGGTACATCGGCCCGAATCGGGAATCAGCAGGGAAGCCATGATGCGGAACAGGGTCGATTTTCCGGCTCCGTCCGGACCTATCAATCCAAACAGCTCTCCCTCCTGCACCTCAAGGTTCACCTGCCTGAGTGCCTGAACGGTCTCAAAAGATTTATCGATATGGTCTAGAATCAATGACATAGGGATATCAGATGCGCGCTATCAGAATATTACCTCACCCGGCATACCGATCTTCAGGCTTCCGTCGTTGCTTACCATCACCTTGATGGCGTACACCAGGTTCACCCTCTCCTCCCTGGTCTGGATAATCTTGGGGGTAAATTCGGCACGTGGAGAGATCCAGCTCACCATCCCGGTGATCTCCTCCATGCCCTCCTGCACATCAAAACGGACCCGAACTTCTTTCCCGACAATGACCGAAGAGAGCTGGTTGCCCGACACATAGGCCCTCAATATCAGTTCATCCAGGTTGGCCACCTTATAGAGGGGCTGACCAGGGGCTGCAATTTCACCCTCCTCTTTGTATTTGGTCAATAAGATTCCGTTTATGGGATTCCGGATGGCACATTTCAGGATCTGGTCCTCCACCTGTCTGATCTGCACCTCCAGGGTCTTCCTCTCGGCATAGACCGATGATTTTTGAGACTCCGTGGCAAGGATCTGAGCTTCCAGCAGGGCGATCTGACCATTCATATCATCCTGCTGCTGACTGGTGGCTGCCCCCCCTTCCACCAGCTTATCGATGCGCTGCTTTTCACGCTCCAGGTTGTTCATCCGGACACGGCTGGCGGTGATTTGTGCATCCAGGGTTTGGATCCTGGTGCCCAGGGAGGCAAAACCGGACTCAAGCTGAATCTTTTTCAGGTAGTGCTGCGTGGTATCGATAACCACGCTCACCTGGTCCTCCAGCAGGGTGGCACCCTCCTCAGGCTCAAAAGCCACGACTCTCCCCTGCGACTCGGCCGAGACCATTACCTCTATGGCTTCAAAATTCCCGTAAGCATCGGCAACTTCCTCATGCTTGCTGCAGGCAGCAAGGAAAAGAAGCAAGAACGGTAGTATATATCTGCTTGACTTCATGGTAGCTTGTTTTAAAGATTTCCCTGAATGGTTAAATAGTTGGCCATAGCCTGCATAAGCTGAACCTGGTGGGTGGCCAGTCTGATCCTTGCCAGGCTCTCCTTGTTCAGCTCAGTAACATAGTCGGTGGCGGTTATGGTGCCGTTGGCCAGTTTGACGGCTGCATACTCGGAGATCTCTTGCTGCAGGACCACTACCTGCTCCTCCATCTCCATGGTAAGCCGGTACTGTTCAATAAGGGCCTCTTCCTGGACCAGGATCGATTCCAGCTCCTTATCAAAGGTGGCACGCTGGTTCTGAATCACCTGCTGCTGGTACCCGATTACCTGTTTTTCATTTTTGGTATGGCTCCAGTCCCACAGGTTCCAGCGTAATCCGGCACCCACCCGGTAATAGAAATCCCAGTCCGAACTCATCATGTTGTAGCCCGGCTTTCCATACCCGGTCTGTCCAAAGGCATAGAGAACCGGCATCCGCTTCTTGCCGACCAGTTCCTTCCCAGCCTCCAGGGAAGCGTTTTTCAGGTCAAACAACTTGTGCTCGGGCCGGATCACCTGACCGGTATTGTACTCTTCAAACTGCGGAGTCTCCAAAACCACATTGCCCGACAGGGTCTCCCCGCACAAGACTTTCAGGGCATCCATAAAGGAGCTCTTTCGCGATTCCACCTCAATCATGGATTGTTTCACTTTCAGCTTCTCCACCTCTATAACTTTGATCTCCGCTTCCAGCAGGGTACCGTGAGCAATGGCTGTCCGCATAACCTCCTCGCGGGCTTCCAGATTCTCCATGTGAATCTCCAGGTTCAGCTTATTCTCCTGCAACACCAGAATGGCAAAGAAATAGCTGTTCACCTTTCCTTTGATCCCGTAGAGATCCACCTCTACTTTCTGCAGATCAGCTTCTGTCAACGCCTCCTCATAACTCTTTTTCGTCCTGGCGATCCCCCCGTCATAAAGGTTCTGAGAAACATCCAGGTTCAACCCGTACTGATCGTGGGGAACTTCCGGGAACTCCACCGGGATGGTGGGATCGGTCAGCGCCACAGTCACCACATCGGACTGATAACTTATCTTTCCATTGAGGTTCAGCGACGGATACCACGTGGTTCCTGCCTGGTCCACTTTCAATTCACCCATTTGCCTGATCAGCTCCCGGTCGCCCAGCCTGGGTGCGTTTTCTATGGCCAGCCTGTGACATTCGGCCAGCGTAAAGGTCCCCTGTCCCCAAACCAGGCCGGAAACAAGAAGAAATAGTGCTGTTGTTAGTGCTTTCATTTGGAAGGATTTTGCATCATGAATTGTTTCACCATCCCTGGAACCAGTTTTTTACGCTCCTTCATTGCAGCGATATAGGCATCGTTGTCCCCGTCAAAAAGAATATCTATGATGACCGGTCGTGCTGCAAATGGAAAAATACAGAGGCTTAAGATATTGATAATAAGCTGTATGGAGTCATAATTCTGATCAGCCGGCAAAACTCCATCTGCAGCCATTTTCTTTTTAGCTATGGCCGGATTAATTCCCATCTCCCTGATGATCTGTGGCATTCTTGCGGGATTGGACGATAGCTCCTGCAACACAAAGGTGGGGATCTGGGGATTTTCAATCAAGGTATCGATGACCGTCTCGACCATCGCCGGCACATACTCCTGGAAGGTGATATCGGAGTGGAGTATGGATGCCAGGCTGGGGACAAAACTGCCCATTGCTTTGCGGAACACCGCTTCAAACAACTGGTCCTTGCTCCGAAAATAGTAATTCAGCAGGGTGCGGTTGATCCCGGCATCATTGGCAATATCCTGCATGGAGCATCCTGCCTTCCCTCTCTGGTAGAATAGTTTTTCTGCCGATGCAATGATCTTCTCTTCAGTTTCTGTTTGGAGTACCATAATATTGACAAAAGGGTTTTACATAATTGTTTAACGTTTTCGTTAAACTATTTGGTAAATATAATTCCTTTCCTAATTCGTGTCAAGTTTTTATCGTAGAAAAAGAAATAATCGTATCTTTCGCTTCTTTAAAATCAGTGTAAATTAGAATTGTAAATAACTAATTAACAATAGTTTAATTATGAATAAGACGTTTTTACTTCTCCTGATTCCAATGCTGTTTTCATGTCAGCCACGGTTTGAAGAGGAGATAACCGTACAGGAGATTGAGGAACACATCACATTTTTGGCCTCAGAAGAACTCAAGGGACGCTATCCCGGTACAGCTGAAGATCAGAAGCTCTCAGAATATATTGCTGCTGAATTCAGGAATGCAGGCCTTGACCTGTATGAAAAAAGCGGTATACAGCATTTTGATATTGTGACTGACCTGGAGCTGGGATCCGACAACAGCTTCCTGTTGGGTGAGTCTGAACTCGCCCCCGGATCAGATTACTCTCCCCTCTCTTTCAGTAATTCAGGTTCAGTAAAGGCTGAAGTGGTTTTTGCAGGCTACGGATTCCAGATTGAAGATGAGGAGATCGTGTGGAACGATTATGCCGGCGTGGAGGTAAGCGGGAAATGGGTATTGATTTTCCGCGGGGTACCAGGAGAACAGGATGCATCGTCGCCCTATGTAAACTACAGTGAAGACAGGGGAAAAGCGCTTCTGGCCTCCGACCAGGATGCTGCAGGTGTAATTTTTGTTTCCGGTACATCTTTCGATCCCAAGGACCAGCTTTCGGAGCTGAAAGGGAAACAACACGCCCTCTCCATCCCGGTGGTCCACGTGGGAAGAGAGACAGCGGACCGGATCATTGAAGCTTCCGGGTCGGAAAGCCTGGAAAAACTTGAAAGCGCATTTGCAGAAAGTCTTCAGCCATCCTCCTTCTCTACCGGTACTGAAGTGGATATTACCGTCGATCTTCAACCCAAAAAGATGGTCACTTCCAATGTCATCGCCATCCTGAAAGGATCCGATCCTGCACTGAAAGAGGAGTATGTGATCATAGGTGCCCACCACGACCACCTGGGCATGGGCGGACCCGGCACCTCTTCGCGGGCCCCCGATACCCTGGCCGTTCATTGGGGTGCAGACGACAACGCATCGGGTGTGGCCGGGGTCATGGAGATTTCAGAAGCCATGGCGGCCGCTTCGCCTGCTCGCAGCGTGGTTTTTGCCACCTTTGGAGCAGAGGAGATGGGACTTGTGGGATCCAAATACCTGTCAGAGCATTCACCGGTCGATATGGATGCAGTTCAGACCATGATCAACCTGGATATGATAGGGAGACTGAATGAGGACCGGCAGGTGCAGGTTGGCGGGATCGGGACCTCTCCCGGTTTCAAGGCACTGCTCGACTCGGTCAACAGCAGCTATGGATTCAGTTTGAAATACTCCAACGAAGGATTCGGACCGTCCGATCATGCATCGTTTTATGCCAAAGATGTGCCGGTTCTGTTTATCTCCACCGGCGCCCATCCCGATTACCACACTCCCGGCGATCATATTTCAGCCATCAATATGGAAGGAGCACAGGAGGTCATGTTATTTGCTTCCGAGGTGGCCATAGCCCTGGCAAACGAGCAGGAGCGCATTGCCTTTACCGAAGCGGGACCCAAAGTGAGAGGTTCTTCACGCGGTCGGCGGGGTGGAATCACCCTTGGACTCATGCCCGATATGACCTATGACGGAAGTGAGGGTATGCCGGTCATGTTTGTAACTGAAGGAAAGCCTGCAGCTGTAGGCGGCATTCAGAAGGACGATATCATCGTCGCCATCGAAGGAAAAAATGTGGGCAATATCTACGACTATATGAGCCGCCTGGAACAACTGAAAGAGGGCATGGATATCGTGGTTACCGTGAAAAGGGACGAGGATCTCCTCGACCTTGTGATCAGAATCTAATAACGAATAAATAAAGGATTATGAAGCTGAAAAAAGTATTGTTCTGGGTTCTGGCAGTAATTATATCAATGGCCGCCATGTTTTACCAGCGGATGACCGGACCCACCTACCCGAAAAAATATGAAATAAGTTACCAGAACGAGGAATATAGCTTTACCCTTCCACGTTCCAATAATGGAAGACCAGGCGATTACCCAGTGGAAATTCAGCTTCCCGATGCCTTTTCTGCTAATCTGGTCTGGCGTCTCTTCCCCACTGATAACTCCTGGGATACCCTGGAAATGGAAAGGCAGGGAGATCTTCTGAGTACAAGTCTCTCCCATCAACCACCAGCCGGTAAAATTGAATACCACCTGGAATTAATGGCCGATGACAAACCAATTGATTTGCTTGAAGATGAGAACGTAGTCATCCGGTTCCGGGGTGATGTGCCTGCCTGGGCCCTGATTCCACATGTACTAATGATGATATTGACTGTGATCTGGTCCATGGCCACCATCCTGTTCGCTCTTGCCAACATGCCGGAGTACAAAAGGTATACCGGGATCACCATTATATTGCTGCTTATTGGTGGGTTCATCCTGGGTCCCATTGTGCAGAAATACTCGTTCGGACAATTATGGACCGGGTGGCCGCTGGGCGAGGACCTGACCGACAATAAAGTGTTGTTTGCCCTGATAGCATTCCTGGTGGCCTGGTTCCTGAGGAAAAAATCTTATGGCCGATGGCTGTCCATTGGTGCAGCCCTGGTGATGCTTGCTGTATACCTTATCCCGCACAGCATGAACGGATCTGAACTGGATCCCGAGTCAGGCGAGGTGGTAACCGGCAGCCTGCTGCTGCTTCTTACCAGGTTCCGGACGGGAGTGCGTATCAAACACCATATGTGATGCAAAAATTTCAGTGCGCCGTTTGTGGTTATGTATACGATCCCGTGGAAGGGGATCCGGACAGTGGTATTGCACCGGGTACTGAATTTAAGGATATCCCTGAAGACTGGTACTGCCCGGTTTGCGGGGTTTCTAAAAGAGATTTTGAACCGGTGGAGTAAGGAAATGGGTCAGGGAGCCTGTTTCAGCAGCTCCAGCAGGAATACCCAGAATTTCTCGACCGTATCGATACGTATACGCTCCTCCGGGGTGTGTGCTCCCTTGATGGTCGGACCAAACGAGATCATATCCAGGTCGGGATACTTCTGTAAAAAGAGTCCGCACTCCAGCCCGGCATGGATCGCTTTCACATCAGGTTCCTTCAGGAACAGCTCCTGGTAGACCCTCTCGGAGATCTTCAGCACCTCCGACGAAATGTCAGGTTTCCAACCGGGGTAACCGTCTGAATGCTTCACCGAAGCCCCCATCAGACTGAACAGCGATCCCATCCTGTTGGCAATATCCTGTTTGGCCGATTCGACACTGCTGCGCTGACTGGTAACAATCTCCAGCGTATCTTCGCCCGAATGTTTGATGGATGCAAGGTTTGTGGAGGTCTCCACCAATCCGGGAATCTCCTGGCTCATGGCTACAACGCCGTGGGGGCATGCATAGAGTGCATTGAACAGCTTTCTTTGTGATTTACGGCGCATACTGAACTCAGGGGGATCTGCCTGCTCCAGTGTCATATCAAATTCCGGCTCGATCACCTCCATTTCACTTCTCAGGATGCTTACAAATGATTCAAAATAGACCCGGATCAGGTCCAGGCTCCCGGTAGGGGCCATGATCAGCGCCTCTGACTCACGGGGTATGGCATTCCTGGCCTTCCCTCCCTCCAGGGTGGAGAGTCTGATCTTAAAACGCTGATCAGCGTTCCAGAGAAATCTGTTCAGAATCTTCACAGAGTTTCCGTATCCCCGGTGGATCTCATCCCCCGAATGGCCTCCCTGCAATCCCCCTACCTTCACCCGTAGAGCGATCCAGTTTCTCTTAACCCTCCTCTTCTTATACTTATAGGATGCTACTGTATCAATCCCACCGGCACAACCGATGAAGATCTCTCCTTCATCCTCCGAATCAAGATTCAGCAATATTGAACCCTTTAGAAATCCGGGCTGCAAGCCTAAAGCACCAGTCATCCCGCTCTCCTCATCAATGGTAAAGAGACATTCCAGAGGACCATGTTCAATGGCACCGGAGGCCAGAATGGCCAATGATGCAGCAATCCCGATTCCGTCGTCGGCACCCAGGGTGGTTCCCTTTGCCCTTACCCATCCCTCTTCCTGGTAAGAGTTTATGGGATCCTTGTCAAAATCATGTTTTACTTCAGCCTGCTTCTCTCCCACCATATCGGCATGCGACTGCAGGATAATGCCTTTTCTAAGCTCAAATCTCTTTGTGGCCGGCTTGGATATCAGAAGGTTACCCACACGGTCCCTCTTGTGTGAGAGCTTGTGCTTTTTGGCAAAACTAATCAGGTAAGTGATGATCTTCTCCTCCTTTTTGGAAATTCTGGGTATGGCGAGAATTTCATTAAAATACCCCCATACCTCCTCGGGTTTGAGGCTGTCTAATTTCTGCATTAACGGATTGAATATATGGCTATATGTTATGCAATACTTTTGTCTCAAATATGATCTTCACCCTTAAAAGAGACTTAAATAAATTCTACTTTTAACAAAGATAACATTTATGAAACCTCACTTTTAACTGTTTATGAACATGCGGAAAAGAACCATTGTAGCGCTTCCCGGAGATGGCATCGGGAGAGTAGTATTAGAGGAGACCATCAGGGTGCTTGACCGGGCCGGATTCAGTGCGGGATATATTGAAGGAGATATTGGCTGGGAGTTCTGGAAAAAAGAGGGAAATCCGCTGCCCGACAGGACTCTTGAACTGCTGGAACAGCATAAGATCGGACTCTTCGGAGCCATCACCAGCAAGCCCAAAGATGCGGCGGCTTCAGAACTTGATCCTTCACTCAGGGATCAGGGACTGGTCTACTCCAGCCCCATCGTGGGACTCAGACAGCACTTTAACCTGGATGTTTGTATCAGGCCTTGCAGGACCTATAAAGGCAACCCGCTCAATTTCATCCGAAGAGGAGCCGGGGACACCATCGAAGAGCCAGGAGTGGATGTGGCCATCTTCCGTCAGAATACAGAAGGACTTTACGGAGGAGTGGAGTGGAGCAATCCGCCCGACATTGTATACCAGGGGCTTTCCTCCCATCCTAAATTTGTGAAGAATTTTGGTGATGTTCCCGTGGAGGAGCTTTCTGTCTCGACCCGGATTTTCACAAAACGGGCCACCGAACGAATCCTGAGGGCAGCTTTTGAGTATGCCCGTAAGTTTGGGTATAAAAGCGTGACGGTTTGCGAAAAACCCAATGTGATCAGGGAAACCTCCGGCATGATGTATAAAATGGCCCAGGAGATCCAGGCAGCCGATTTTTCAGAGATCGAACTCTGGAACACCAACATCGATGCCCAGATGATGTGGCTGACCAAGAATCCGGAAAACTACGGAGTCATTGTGGCTGGCAATATGTTCGGAGATATTGTTTCCGACGGGTTTGCCGGACTAATCGGGGGACTGGGCTTTGCCTGCAGTGCCAACCTGGGAGAGGAGGTATCTGTTTTTGAACCCACCCATGGATCGGCTCCCAAGTATGCCGACTACCCCGAGAGCATTGTCAATCCCATCGCCATGATGGAGTCGGCCTGCATGATGCTCGACCACATTGGTGAAGCGGAGGTGGCAAAAAGGATCAGGAACTCCATTGCGAAGGTGATCCTGGAGGGAAAGGTCAGAACCTACGACATGATGAAAATGGCCGGCCGGGCCGATGTGATCAAGAATGGTGCTGCCTCCACCAGGCAGATGACCGATGCTATCATTGCAAATCTATAACACCCTTTCTATGGAAACCATCAAACCTGAAGTACTGGAACTGTGGCCCGAACTGGAGTGGATCGCAAATGAAAATTTACGCCTGGGCACCGCCAGGGTATGGGAGAGCGCCCTGGAAAAGAGTGTCCTGAGCCCGGACGATCTGAACCGGATCCCGTTTACCCTGTTGTGCGGACCCGATCTAAAGGTCACATTTATGGAACACAAACGTGCCGTGGTCCACATTGCCCGGGACAGCGGCAATAAGATGAACGAGTTTTTCGGAGAGGAACTACCTGTGGATATGGATGTGCTGATCTCAGGAGCCATACTGGCCGATGTGGGTAAACTGCTGGAGTATGTGCTGGACGAAAACGGCAAAGCGGTCCAGGGGAGTTACGGGAAATACCTGCGTCACCCCTTTTCCGGGGTCTCGCTGGCCGAAAGCTGTGGTATTCCCGCAGAGGTGTGTCACATTATAGCGGCCCATGCGGGCGAAGGCAACATGGTCAAACGAAGCACCGAAGCGTACATCGTTCATCATGCGGATTTTATGACCTTCTTGCCGTTTAAACAGAAGAGTCAGTCGTAATCAAACCCTCTATCCCAGGCTCCTGGCATCTGTCTTATTTTTTAAGTAGCGATTGAATCATCTTCAGGTTGTTCTTCACCGGTGGATCGGTGCCCCTCCCTTGAGCAGATACTCTGACTGGCCGAATGAGGTTTTGGGCATCTATCACTCCTGGGGTCGTGCCAAAATCACGGCCGGAACAATCAGTCGCAGGCAGAAGATTGTAATGTTTGTTTTCATGAGGGTCCTCTGCTCATTCAATAAGAAAGTTGTTCTGGAAGTATATCCACAAAATCAGGAGGTACCTCCTCAGTAAACCTCACAGCTTTGATCTCGTGAAGTCCTTGATATAAAGCCTTTGCAACCCTGTGCATTCCGTCCATAACTTTACCCGTATTCGATAATATGATAGGATAGCACAGTTCAGTATCATTCATTAATCGAAAATGCTCTACGATGGAACGACAGCTTGGTTCGTCATCGGACCCCTGATACCAGAAATTCTCATCAATCTCATTAATATCTTCTAAACTTACTGTGAGAACAGGGAGTGCTTTCGACTTTTCAATCAATTTATCAACGTCCCAGGCAAAATAGCCATTCCCTGACGGCTGAAAGTAGTATTGCTTCCTCATGATTCTTGCCATTCCACCTGTCCATTCACTTAAAAATGGCTACAAGATGTTCACCTTCAGAATTGCCATAGGCCCTGAACATGCCGCTGGTATTGGTGACCATGGCTGGACGACCGTACTTGTCCAGACAGACCACACCGCCGCTGCCCCCCACTTCCACCAGCTGCTTTTCCACCACCTCTCTGGCGGCGGTCTCCACATCATAGCCCTTATACTCCATCAAAACAGAGATCTGGTGGGCTACGGTCCACCGAATAAAGTACTCTCCGTGTCCGGTGGCCGACACACCGCAGGTGGCGTTGTTGGCATAGGTACCTGCCCCGATAATGGGAGAATCCCCGATTCGTCCGTATTTCTTATTGGTCATCCCCCCGGTGGAGGTTCCCGCGCAGAGGTTACCCTCCTGATCGAGAGCCACACATCCCACGGTCCCATGCTTCTCTTTCTCAATGGCCCGCTGGTACGATTCAAATCGTTTCTCAGTAAAGAACCAGGATGGATCCACTATCTCGAGCCCTACCTGCTCTGCAAACACCGAGGCACCCTTCCCGGCCAGCATCACATGTTCTGACTGCTCCATCACTGCCCTGGCCGCTGAAATGGGGTGCCTGACATCGGTCACACTGGCTACAGCCCCTGCATTCATATCCTGGCCGCTCATGATGGATGCATCCAGCTCATTCTTTCCTTCACTGGTAAAAACGGCACCGCGACCAGCATTAAATAAGGGGTTGTCCTCCAGGTACCGGATCACCACCTCCACCGCATCGATGCTGGTACCTCCCTCCTTCAAAACATCCAGTCCCAGTTGCAACGCACTGTCCAACGCATGTTTATATATATTCTGCCGCTCCTCAGGGAGGTTCTGAAAATTCATGTTACCCGCGCCTCCATGGATCACCAGGGCATACTCAAAAGCATCCGGGGATGTGACCTCGCTGTTTGAAGCATGATCTGCAGGAGCCTTGCATGAGGTAAAGAGGATGGCCAGCAGGCCAAGGATTGGAAACAGGATACGGTAGTTCATAATGATGAGTGATCAGGGGTATAAAATAACACTCCCGAATTTATGAAAAATCCGGGAGTGTGTAAAGAGCCTGAGTAAAGGTTCTACTCAAAATTCGAGTTCCCGTACTTGGTAGTAACTACAAAGTGCCCGACCTAGCCAATAAAGCGGATTAATAAGGAGTTACTTTAAACTTTTGGCCACCCACTGAGGCTTCATACATTAAACCACCTATGGTCATTGTAACAACAAGGAGCCCATCCTTGTAGGCTGCATCTGCAGAGGCTCCTGATGTCAGTGCAACTGCAGATACCTGGGCTGCAAACTCGAAGTTGCCGGAGACAAAGTCTTTGTATGTTTCTGCATCTTCAAAAAAGATGACTTCAGCATATTTCTGACCTCCCGCCTGAAACCCGATTGTAAGTTGTGAAATTTTAGCATCTGCAACGGCAACTCCACTTTTAAATAAAGTTCCTTTTCCTGCAGCACCACCCACGCCTAATCCGCCTTTCCCGATGCCCGGGAATACAGCATAACCAAACGCCGATGAGAAAAACTCACTCATCCCCGAATCTTTTTCTTTAAACTCCTTAATTGTATTGTTGGCTTCTCCAACATCATTTTTTTGTGAATAAGATGCCATTGAGGAAATTGCCAGCATCAAAACGACAACGGTGATTTTTGCTTTCATGGTAAGTTTGTTTGTACTCCTGATTTAGACTCTTTAATATGTGTAAATAAGATCCTTACAACCTACATAACAAATGATCTTTCTTTTTGTTTAGCTTCCTGATTCAGTCAGTGCATTATCTTTGCTGAACTCGTTGGGTTCATAAAAGAGGTGCTTGTAGAGACATGCACGAATCAAAGGGAGTCGTAATCTTATAACAAAAACACTCCCGGATTTATGAGAAATCCGGGAGTGTGTAAAGAGCCTGAGTATAGGTTCTACTCAAAATTCGAGTTCCCATACTTGGTAATAACTTTTATGCTTGATTTCGGATTGGAACCCACACTGCCCCAAACCTTCACATAGTTGTTCTCCTTGGTCTTGCTCAGGCGATCGCCTGTGTTGATATTGACATTTCCATATTTGGCTTCGCCTTCAAACTTAAAGGAGGCTCCAGGCTCCAGGCCTATGGTTAAGTTGCCATAGGAGAGGGCTGCTTCCACCTTATCAAATCCTTTGGAGAGTGTACCAATCTTTACACCAGTATAACCCGAATGTAGATCTAGTGTTTTATTTAGCTTACCGAATTTAATTCCAGAGTATTTAAGTTCTCCTACAAAACTATCGACCTCGTCGAAATAGTACTTATCATAAGCACCCTCGGTGATGATCCCTCCGGCCTTTACTCCCCTGAGTTTGGAGTATTTGTTTTCCACAAAGAGCATCTTGGAGGAATTGATCTCCATATCAGAATATGAAATCTCAAGTTCCAGCCATCCCAGTTCATCAATTTCAGCATTGGAATAGGCCATATCTATCTGGCTGTAGGGCTTATTATTCTCCCTGCTGAGGCTCCCTGCTTTCATGTTGCCATATTTCAGGTCAAGCAGAACCAGCCCTGTAGCTTCCTGAATAAAAAGGTCTCCATAGGCGTTCTCCATATCCAGGTTCACCCAGGCAGGTGCCTTTATGGTAATTTTGATCTCTGTTTTCACATTTCGCGACCAGCCATTCTCAAACTCAGTCTCCAGGGAGATGTTATTCCCTGATTTGCTGATCTGGACATCAATTTTTTCCAGCGCAGATTCCGCCCTGCTTTTGGAAGAGGCATCCACCACCACCACCACCAGGATATCCACCACACTCTTATCCCAGGTGAGAACTTCCACATCCGAATACCTGGTATCTGTGTTCAGGGTGACGCCCTTACTTACATCATAGGTTTCGGTGTATTCCTTTCTCGCATCCTGGGCAGAGATAAAAAAGCTTACTGTAACAATCAGGAGCAGTGACAGGAGCAAACTTTTCGATTCAAACACTCTCTTTTTCATGATTTTCAGATGTTTCTGATTTCACTTGATTTAATTGTATAATAATCTGGTCCATTACTTCCAGCTTTAACTTGTAGTGCCGGATCATGGCATTGATAACACGGTCATCGTCAGGGTTGGCCTCCAGGTCTACCATCAACTGCTGATGGTAGGACTCCAGGTCCTTCAACTCATTTAGCAAAACTGTTTTCTCTTCGGCATTTTCAAAATTGAATTCCTTGATCTGGTCATATTTTGCATCTACCTGTGAGGTATAATAGATATCTGCTTCCATCATGGCAGCAGGGATCTCACGTTGAGCCACCTGGTTGTCGCCTCTGTTCTGTCTGATCAACAACACTGTTGAAGTAAGGATAATGGCCAGAGAAGCAGCCACCTGCAGCACATGCCTGAAGTTGATCCTTCTGGCAGGCTGAACAGCGGGCTCCCTTCCCAGCTTCTGCAGAAACCGCTCTTCATGTCCCTCCCGGGGAAGATCGGAATCCAGGAGCATCCTTTGCTCTTTGATATGTTTTTCAAAATCAGTCATCATCCTCTTCATTTTCCATTAACAAGCCTTTCAGTCTCTTTTTAGCCCTGTGGTACTGGGTTCTTGATGTGGCGTTGGAGATATTCAGAATTATGGAGACCTCTTCGTGGTCGTACCCCTCCAGCAGAATCAGTGAAAGCACTATCCTGTAACCTTCCGGAAGGGCATATATGGCTTTCTTAATGGTTTCGGCTGTGTATTTATAATCCACATTTTCAGCCTCTTCCTCTGCCATCTCCCCAAGTTCGCCGGCATCTTCCAGGGAGAGCTGCTCTCTCTTTAATCTGAGAAAATCCAGGGCCTTGTTGATCACAATCCGCTTCAACCAGGCTCCGAAGCTCACCTCCCCCCTGTAAGAATCCAACTTTGCAAATGCCTTTAAGAACGCTTCCTGCATGACATCTTCTGCGTCATCGGAATCCCCTACAATGCGCAGGGTGGTATTAAACATGGCTGCATGATACAACCGGTATATTTCAAACTGAGCTTTCTGATCTCCCTTTTTGCACTGTCTGATCAGATCCAGATGCCTGGGAGTAAACTTCTCAGTCTTCTCATTATTTGCCACAATGACGAAGGATTAATTCAAATGTTGCACGTAAGATAGGAAAAAGCTAATTATCGGCTTACCTGCTTCACCACATCGATGAGGGTTCCGTCCACCCACTTTATGGCCGCCACCACCCTGTCGGTCACTTCCGGGGGTTCCGGAACGCCACAGATCCGGTCGGCTTCGGCTTTCAGTTCCTCCATGGATTTAATGGGAAGTCCGCTCTTTTTTGTCAACTCCATGAGGTCGGTCCGCCGCGGATTGATGGCGATGCCCCGCTCGGTGAC
>JAGLPR010000168.1 GCA_023137255.1 Bacteroidales bacterium
AGCCCCACTACACCGAAATCGAGTTCTCCTGGGTGGGCGATTTTAATCCCAAGATGAAGAAGATCTTCCTTTCGGTGGGATGCAAGTCAGTGAAACACTACATTACCTACCGATACCTGTTCGACCGAAACGCCGAATACAAAAGATATCCCATTCCGGGAGAAGAGGATAAATAGCAAATGATGAAATATGATGTGATAGTTATTGGGGCCGGACTGGGCGGGTTGACCGCCGGGGCCAAGCTGGCCAGAGATGGGAAAAAAGTATTGCTGCTGGAACAACACGACCGGCCAGGTGGTTGTGCCACCACCTTCAAGCGTAGAGATTTCACCATGGAGGTGGGCCTGCATGAGATGGACGGACTGCATCCAAAGGATATTAAGAACAGGATTTTTGACGATCTGGGGATCACAGGCAAGGTAGAATTTTTGAAAGTGCCTGAATTCTATCGGTTTATCAACAGCAGGTACGACCTGGTGGTTCCACACGATCCTGAGGAGGCCAAAGCGATCCTGCTTAGCACCTTCCCCGGGGAGGAGAAGGGGATTGATGACTACTTTTACCATGTGCTGAATGTGAGGAGGGTGATGGTGGCAAACCGCGACAAACCTGACCGCAGTGTGGGGGAGTTCCTGGATGAAATCATCGGAAATGAAGATCTGAAACTGGTTCTTCTGGGGAACCTGGGCTATTTCCACGATGATCCCTACACCCTCTCCTGGCTCTATTACCTTAATGCCCAGGGTAGTTACTATGGCGGAAGTGCCAGCTTTATTCAGGGAGGTTCACAACAGCTTTCCAATGCCCTGAGTGGCATCATTACAGCTTATGGCGGAACCGTCAGGCTCAACAGCCTGGTCACCTCCATCGACTATGAGGGAACACTACCTTCCGGAGTTACCTATGAAGAAACCCGGGGAAAAGAGAGAGGTACCTTTTCAGATACAGCTACCCAAATTGTGGTGAATGGGGCCGTTCCCAACCTGGCCCAATCCTTGCTTTCCAAAGCAGACGGCTTACGACTTTCCGAATCCATTGCCGGTAATAACATAGGTGCTTCACTGCTTACAGTCTATTACGGATTTAATAAATCATTGAAAGAGATAGGAAGCAAACACTACTCAACCTTTATCTATGATGGCTCGGTGAAATCTCAGAAGGACATTCTTGACAACATGCACAGCGATTTCGGTACCCGGAGTTTTACCTTCGTCGACTACAGCCAGGTGGATTCCCGCCTGGCCCCGGAAGGGAAAAGTGTGGGGGCGGTGTGCTGCATCGACTACCCCTCGGACTGGGCTTACCTGGATCGGGAAGAGTACAATCGCATGAAGGCCGATGTGGCCGATAGTTTCACCAGCCGCTGCGAAAAGATGATTCCGGGATTCAGGGATGCAGTAGAACACGTCGAGGTGGCCACTTCGCTGAGTGTGAAACGTTTTACCCTCAATCCGGAAGGGGCAGTCTATGGATTTGCCCAAAATCCGGGCCGATCCCTCGACTATCTTTCTCACCTGCCCGACAATGTAAGCATCGCCTCAGCCTGGGGGAAAATCGGGGGTGGTTTCTCCGGAGCCATAGTCAGTGGATATATGACAGCCATCGATGTACTGCGTAAGTCCTAAAGCCTGATGCTGATCAGAAGCTGCTGGGAGTGGTAAACTCCATCTCCCGGCAGAAAATGAAGGTTCCATCCAATTTTGGAGGAGATCCGGGAGTTGTGAAAGGGATCAATAAAAAAGTCGAACCTGCCATAATCCCCGTGACTATAGAGGCGGTCGCCGTAAAGAAGCG
This sequence comes from Bacteroidales bacterium, assembly GCA_023137255.1. Classification (GTDB taxonomy): domain Bacteria; phylum Bacteroidota; class Bacteroidia; order Bacteroidales. The sequence continues at coordinate 1,795 of JAGLPR010000168.1, forward strand.
GGGAAGGATCTCCCAGGTACCAGGAGCCTTTGAATCCAAAAATCATATATCGCACATCCAGTTGAGTGAGCCAGCCCTGGTTCCAGACAAAATCGGCGGGCCGGTCATACAAATAGGTAGAAGCCACCCCTGTGGAAACATTAAACCGGTCAAAGAAAAGTCGATCCGACAGATCTACTCCAGCCATAACAACGATAGAACCATCGTCCCTGAGCCGGTTAATGTCGTCCGGTGCCGTGGTTCGCGCCTGGTGGTAACGGGTAGCTATGGTGGTCAGGTAAAACACCCCCGTCCTTGCACTGGCATCAAACCCTGCCAGGATCGACTCCCGGTTTTCCGGAGTTTCTCTGCCGGTCCAGTCCACCCATCCGTGTACTATACCCCATCCCCAGCTGTACCGAACCGAAGCACCTTCCATGTTGGGGCGGTAGTAATTCAAGGAATCGGTCAGTAACATCAGCGGATAATCCATTCGACCCCTACGGGGAAATGATCCCACATACAGGTCCAGACCATTGGCCCTGAAACTGTAATAAAGATCGATCTGTGGCTTCACACTAAGAAATTCGCTTCCAAACTCATACATGTAATTGATCCCTGCATATAAGGAATGTGTAGAATCAAATGTGACGGAAGCTCCTGGATTGATGCGTGCACCGAAAATAGTCTGGGGATACCCATAATCAGTAAAATACTCACGGTTGTCCAGGATCTGGTCAAATCCCAGGTAGAAACGGGGTGTTTGTGCAAATGCAGCAACTGTACTAACTAAAAGCAGAGCTATATGGGCAATAAACTGTCTCAAATATTGGCATTCAAGGCCGCAAGGTAATGATTTATGGAAACTTCAAGCCAGTTCCTTCAATGTTACTCCCATCCGGTCGAGGTAGTTATCGATCTGGGCCTCCGATTCAAAGCCGACAATCACCATATCCACACTATTCAGTCCCAGTACAAATTTCAGGGACTGATCGATCTTTTCACTCTCATTGCGGAGGTCCCCGTTCCCCACCAGTTTCATCCCGATCACCCCCCGACCCGATGCATGCATCTGGTGGATCACCTCCACCACCTCTGCAGGATCGGGACGGTCCATGGCAATCCCGAATGGATTGATCCTGGCATGAAGCACATCGACCCAGGGATCGGCCACGCCACTCTTCATCGCCTCCAGAGTGTGCACCGATACCCCGTGAGCCCTGATGATCCCTTTGACCTTAAGCTCCTCCAGGATATCCATCTGCCTTCGTTCGTGATCGGTCCAGTCCGGTTCAACCATACAATGAATCTGCACCACATCAATGTAGTCGGTATTCAGCTCCTTGCGGAACCTGTCGACCACGATATTGGCATCGGGACGCTCCTTTTCGGGAATACCACCTTCGCGAGTCCAGATCTTTGAGGTGAGAACCAGTTCTTCCCGCTCCATTCCTTTCAGGGCCTCAGCTATCAAACCATGTGTGCCATAAGTGTCGGCGTTATCGAACATCCGGATCCCCCGGTCGTAGGCGTGACGAATTGTTGCCACGCTTTTGGCCCTCTCCTGTCTAGTAAGAAAAGAGTTGCGACTGCCACCGCTTATACCTGTTCCCATTCCCAGCAGAGTGGGTTTGATCCCTGTAAGCCCCAGGGCAACACGCTGCAATGGATCCACAGAAGAAAACCTACCGGTATTCCCATACAGCGGATTGTGAAACATCAGGTGGGCGGTACCCAGAGTAAGTGCGCCCAGGAATTTCCGGCGGTTCAGGTCAAATGTTCCCATGGTGTTGGCAATTTCAGTTAAGGTACTGAAAAATAGTAAAATATTTAGTCAATGAGAATGAATTTTACCTGATCTCAACATATCTATCTAGAACTATTCTTTGTAACTTACATCCTATAGAATCCACAGAACAATAGATAATGGATGAATTGAACGGAGGTAACCAGAGTCGCAAAGAGCTACTGAAACATATGATACTTCAGCTGCACGAAGGAGTAGCGCCTGATGAAGTACGTGAAAGGCTCGTGACATTGCTTAAAAGCATCCCCTATAATGAGGTAGTACAGGTGGAACAGGAGCTTATCAATGAAGGATTGCCCGAAGAGGAGGTTTTAAAATTCTGTGATATACATACCCAGGTTCTTGAGGGACACATTGACCAGGCCAGTGCACGCGAGATTCCTGACGGTCATCCTTTGGATACCTTTAAGAAAGAGAACGGGGAGTTGTACAAGCTCATACAGACTTTGGACCACTTTTACGAAAAACTTCACCATCCTGAGGAAATTGAGCTTAACACCTATATCCTTCAGCTGAAAGCTTTCTTCAACAACCTGATGGACGTGGAAAAGCACTATTTGCGCAAAGAGAATCTGCTCTTTCCTTATCTTGAAAAATATAACATTACCGGTCCTCCCAAGGTCATGTGGGGAAAACATGACGAAACCCGGGAGTTGCTGAAGGTAGCCCGCGAAGGATTTGATGTCAGGGGTGAAATTGAACTTAATGAACTTGAAACAGTGGTGGAGCTGTTACTGAAACCGGCATCCGGAGCTGTTTCCGATATGATCATGAAAGAGGAGGAGATCCTCTTCCCCATGTGCATGGACAAGCTCACCGATGAAGAGTGGTACCAGATCTCTCAGGAGAGTCCTGAAATTGGTTATTGCCTTTACGATCCGGAAACCGAATGGAAACCTGAGGGAGTGGAGCCATCACCGGTGGCCCGGACCATGGAAGGCAGTGTGCAGCTGCCAACCGGCAGATTGTCCATCCCGGAACTCATAGGGATTTTCGGTACCATGCCGGTGGAGCTCACCTTTGTGGATAGCCAGGATAAGGTAAGATTCTTTTCGCACGGCAACAAGCCCATCTTTAAGCGCAACCGGGCGGTCATTGGAAGAGATGTCAGGTTATGTCATCCTCCCAAAAGTGTGCATGTGGTGGAGCAGGTCATCAGTGATTTCAAATCCGGGAAAGAGGAGTGTGCTGCTTTCTGGCTGGAAATGCAAGGCATATTTGTTCATATTGAATACTATGCATTGAGGGATGAATTTAACAAATACCTGGGCACCCTCGAAGTCGTTCAGGACATCACTGATTTGAGAAGGATCGAGGGCGAACGGCGATTATTAAGCTATACAGAAAAATAATGTCTGAAAATAAAAAACTGATCATCACACCAAAGACCCGGGTGGGGGAATTGCTCGACTCCTTCCCCGAACTTGAACCAGTGTTGCTGGAGCTCTCACCTGCTTTCAACAAGCTGAAGAACCCGATTCTTCGAAAAACTGTTGCAAAAGTCGCCACCCTCCAGCAAGTGGCGTCTCTCGGGAATATCCCGGTGACTGAGGTCATCAATACACTCAGGTCGGAGGTGGGACAGCAGCTCTTTGAAGGTAAGGTCTCCGGCGATGACATCAATTATGAGAAACCGGGGTGGTTTGATCCTGGAAAGGTAGTGGTCTCCTTTAATGCAGCACCGTTGATTGACTCCGGTCAGAATCCCATGCAGGAGGTTTTTGGTCACCTGGAAAAAATCAGTCCGGGTGAGATCTTTTTGCTCACCACGCCCTTTGTTCCTGCTCCCATCATCGAACTAATTAACAAAAGAGGATATTCCCACTACTGCATTGCTTCCGACCAGGGGCAGTGCACCACCTATTTCACTATTCCAGG
>JAGLPR010000169.1 GCA_023137255.1 Bacteroidales bacterium
TTCTACCTGATGGATTTCAAGGATGATGTGGTTTTGCTGGGCCATGATGGCCCTGCTCATTCTGCCATTGCAGAGGGAAGGGTAAAACTGGTTCCGCTTCCGGTGTACCATGGAAAACCGGGAAAAGGGCTCTCCATACAAATGTCGGTAAGGCACGGCCCGGTCACTCTTCTTTCTGTGGTTGAAGATAGTGAGGGTGTTTTCCTGCTGACAGCGGAGGGAGAATCGGTACCGGGACCGGTCCTGGAGATTGGGAACACCAATAGCCGCTATCGCTTCTCCTTGGGCGCCAGGGAATTCATAAACCGGTGGTCCGGCCACGGACCATCCCACCATTGTGCCATCGGTATTGGCCATATCGCTCATAAAATTGAAAAACTCGGAAAGATGCTGGAGATGGATGTGTTCAGAATCTGATAAACCTTAAAAATCTACATTTATGCAAGCATTATTTGGAGTTATTTACCACTCCATAGGCGGAATAGCATCGGGCAGCTTTTACATGCCCTTCAATAAAGTGAAAGGCTGGGCCTGGGAAAGTTACTGGATCATTGGAGGGCTTTTCTCATGGCTGATCGTGCCTCCATTGGCGGCTTACCTCACCATACCAGGATTTGCTAAAATAATTGCGGAAGGTTCCAGCCAGATTCTGTTATTCACCTATCTGATGGGGCTCCTGTGGGGAATCGGCGGTTTGTCGTATGGACTGGGGGTCAGGTACCTGGGAATGTCATTAGGCAACTCTGTGGTGCTGGGTTTCTGTGCTGCTTTCGGAGCAATCGTTCCTTCTGTTTACTATAATATCAATCCAGTTGAAGGCAAGGTTTCTTTTACGGATATGTTAGGCAGTCCGGGGGGACAGCTGGTACTTATAGGTGTTGTTGTCTGTTTAATAGGTATCGCAATTACAGGCAGGGCAGGACTGATGAAAGAACGGGAAATGTCAGAAGAGGATCAGAAAGCCAGTGTGCCGGAGTTCAGTCTTGTGAAAGGATTGATCATTGCCGTTTTATCCGGAATACTGAGTTCATTCTTTAATTTCGGTATTGAAGCGGGTAAACCACTGGCTGAGGCAGCTGTATCAGCTGGATTTGACCCCTTATACCAGAACAACGTCACCTTTGTAGTCATCCTCTGGGGTGGATTAACCACCAATCTGATCTGGACCACCATCCTGAGTATAAAAAATAGATCCTACGGAGATTTTGTAAATACTAAATCTCCCATAGCCAAAAACTTGATGTTTTCCGCATTGGCCGGAACAATATGGTTCCTTCAATTCTTTTTTTACGGCATGGGCGAAAGCAAACTTGGAAATGGTGCAAGTTCATGGATACTTCATATGTCGATCATCATTTTAACTGCAAATATGTGGGGAATATACAGAAGAGAATGGAAGGGGACTGCACCGAAAACTAAATTTACCATCACATTAGGAATTATGGTCATCCTGTTTTCGGTAGTTCTTGTGGGGATGGGAAATACCTGATGTAAGCTATGATGAAACAAACCAACATAAAGGCGGTCCTGTTTGATATGGACGGAGTGCTGCTCGACTCGGAAGAGTATATCTGTCGTGCGGGTGTAATGATGTTCCTGGAGAAAGGTTATAAGGTTGATCCGGAGGTTTTTATGGAATTCACAGGCATGGGTGAAAACAGGTACCTGGGCGGGGTGGCCGAAAAGTATGGAATACCCTTTGACCTGGAAAAGGACAAAGCCCGGACCTATGAGATCTATGGGGAGATTGTGGCAGGCAGGCTTCAGCCACTTGAGGGAGTGGTGGACTTCATTGCGAAATGCCGCTCCCTTGGATTGAAGCTGGCCGTGGCCTCCAGCGCCGATCCATTCAAGGTAGAGATCAACCTGATAGAGATTGGAATTCCGGCATCCACCTTTGGAACCGTAGTTACCGGTCTGGATATTGAACATAAAAAACCATCGCCCGATATCTTCCTGAAAGCTGCTGATAACCTGGGGGTGGATGCGACCGATTGCCTGGTGATCGAGGATGCCGTCAGCGGGGTGGCAGCAGGAAAGGCTGCCGGGGCAAAAGTTCTGGCACTTACAACCTCATTTACAGCAGAAGAGCTCTCCGGGGCCGACTGGATCGCCGGTCTGCTCTCCGATGTGGGCGATGAGGTGCTGAACTGGTAAATTACTCCTTCACCTCCGTGAGCCCCAGGTCGAGGTGACCGGCAGTACCCTTCCAGATGTTTTCGGCCAACACCAGTGCCGCCCCCAGTGAAGTGGCATTATCAACTTCTGAGGTAAATACCTGTTTGTCCGGGAAAGCCAGGCAAAGAATGGTTCTGAAAATGGGATTCTTGGCAAATCCCCCGGTGATATAGAGGTGTTTTGTGATATCCTTCTTTGCGATGATCAGTTTGATGGAGTTTACCACCTGCCGGGTCAGATCGGTCATCAGCCGGGTATACGCCTCCTCAAACGATTCAAACTGATCCGGATCCACCTGGTGATCCACCCCTGTTTCAGGAATCCCTTCCCGGAAAAAAAGCTGTCCCTTCTCCCCCGATTTCCAGTACTCTCTGATCACTTTTGTACCTGGAACCACAGCTTTATAGGCAGATTTCTCCACTTCAAAAAAGCGCTGAAGATGCTCCGCATTCAAATCGTGAATGCGTCCCAGGAAAAAGCGGGACGACTTCACCGGCTTTCCGTGTACCCCCAGGAAACAGAGGCAATCCTGCTCCAGCTCTTTCGACCTGAGCGGTTCATTGTTAAAAGGATTCATACTGATGCACCAGGTTCCGGTGGAGATCAGGACAAAAGGCTCCCGGGCTGCCAGGATATAAGGTGCCAGCGAAGAGGAGCTGTCATGGATCCCGATACCAGCCTCGATCATGGTTCCCTCCAGTGCCATAGGGAAAGTTGACCCTATCGGTACAGGATCGGGCAGTGAAATCCCCTCCTCCTTTAACCACGGGTGGTACTCCATCCGATCAAAATCCCACATCACCGTATGACACCCAATGGAGGTGTGTTCTGAGACCACCTGGCCATGAACCAGGCTGGCCAGGTACTGGGGAAGGTGCAACACCTGGTGTACCCTCCCGAAAACTTCCGGTTTGGTCCGTTTCAACCAGAGCAACTGAAGTCCTGAATTCAGCATATTCAGAACCGGTGAGGCAGTTTGCCTGGAGAACTCCTTCACTCCTCCATAACGCTCGTAAAAACCTTCCAGGACCTGATCAGGAAGAGGTTTCAGGTAGTTGTAGAGGGGAGTCATGCGCTTTCCCTCAATATCCAGGTAAACCAGGGTAGCTCCGTAGGTAGTGAAATTGATCCCCTTGACCTGATATTTCTCCGATGCAAGGTATTTGTGCAGCGTACTGAGAATCCACGATTCCAGCTGATCGGCATCATCGCAGGGAAAACCCTCATCGTCGGTAATCTCCTGAAAGATCGATTCCTCCTCAAGGACCACCTTAAGCTTCCGGTCGAACAGGAGAACCTTCTTGTTGGTCTTCCCAATGTCGAATATGAGCAGGACTTCCATGGGTCTGATTACCTATTTGAGATAGAACATTTCTTCCAGTTCCTCCGACACCGGCGAGTTGTCGGGATTTACCTCCATGATATCGGCCATGTAATCCCACCACTTCTGAATGATCTCCTGCTGGCCCAGCGACTGGGAATCCTCATCGCTGCTGAGGGTCTGCACAGCAAACAAAGTATGGGTCTGTTCGTCCAGGAAAATAGAATAGTCACTAACACCGGCCTTCTTCAGCAGTTCTGCTACCTCCGGCCAAATCTCATTGTGCCTTCTCCGGTACTCCTCTTTCTGCCCCTCTTTCAGGTACATTTTGAATGCTACGCGTTTCATTCCGATTGACCTTTTGCCACCTTTCGGCGGTAGTGTTCCACTTCCCAGTTATCGATAAACCTGATCTGGTCGGGCGTCATAAAGTGAGGCCCTCCAAACTGTTTGGAGAGATAGCTGATCTTCATCAGGTCGAGGTACACCTCCTGCACGGTATGCAACGAAAGCTCATTCTCCTCCACCACAGTGAGTCCGCCACCCTCCTGGAGGATCACCTTGGGATAGTATCCGTGTTTATTTTCAAACTGTTCAATCAACCCCGCAACTTCAGCGGCATTCACCTTTGGCTCCAGGAAAAGGTAATTGGATTTGCAGTAGACTATGATATCGGGAGAGAAGGGCTTGGATATAAGTTGCAGACTGCTCTTGTCAGCAGAAAAATGGCTGATTATTGCACAATTAGCAGATAAGGTATGCAAAGACATGGAAGCGAAATAGGATGCCAAGGATTCTGTCACCTTCGTACTGTAAACGGAGAGCTCCACAGAAGGCAACAAGAGCTCCTTTCCCTCTCTGATATGATCGTCGATTTCCGCGTAGAGCACTTTGATCTCATCCAATGTATCGGCCCCCACAAATACACCGTGGTTCTGAAGGAAGATAATCTGCGGTGCTAAGCCATGATCCGCCTCATAGGAGGCAATGCGATCCTGCAGTTTTTTAAAAAGGATGTAACCGGGATCGGTGTACTCCACCAGGATCGCTTTGTCGCCAAACCTCTCCTTCACCTCCTTCTCCACATCGTTGGCACACATCAGTGCATTAACCAGCGTGGGATGGGTATGGATCACCCAGGTGTATCCGATCAGGTTGTGGAGCGAGGTCTCCACCGAGGGTCGCAGGTGGTCGGGCGAAATGATGGCATTTTTCATCTGCTCCTTCACCTCCTCCTCCCGCCTGGCAGGATCTTCACTGAAGGTTCCGTTTTCGATCTGCGACAATTTTTCCCTGGAGAGGGAAACAAATCCATCTTCACTGATGCGCGCCAGGGGAATACCACTGGCTTTGACCCAGATAGTTTCAGTGTCTTTATAGGAGGTGTTCCCTCCCCCGGCAATCACAAAATCGGGATTGTCGCCGTAGAAACGGGATATCTCAATTAACTGGTCCAGTTTACTCATCTAACTCTCTTATCGCTTGCTTAACACTTCTGATTCATAGGCCTGAACTTCCGAAATATACTGCTCGGCCACCGGTACTCCCTCCTGCATGCAGAAATGGTCCCATACCGCCCCAAATGGTTTGCTTTTCATCAGTTCCAGCAGGGCCAGTCGTTCAAAGTTCTTTCCTTCATCTTCGTACCTCCTTAAAGTATCCAAGGGTTCCAGGAGGGCAAAGAGCATGGACTGTTGTGCCGCCCTGGTTCCCACCACATAGGCCCCGATGCGATTGATGCTGGCATCGAAGAAATCGAGTCCCATATGGACCCGGTCAATGGCATTGGATCGGATGATCTCCTGGGCAATCAGCACTACATCTTCATTGAATGTAACCACATGGTCACTATCCCAGCGCACCGGCCGGGTGACATGCAGCATCAGCTCATCCACAAACTGAAGACAGGCCGAAATTTTGTCCCCTACCTGCTCGGTGGGATGGAAATGGCCGTTGTCCAGGCAAATGAGTTTATTGTTCTTAATGGCATATCCCAGGTAGAAGTCGTGAGAACCCACAGTCATCGATTCGGCGCCGATTCCAAAAAGTTTACTTTCAATAGAATCTTTCAAATATTCAGTGGAATACTCCACTTCAAAAATCTCATCCAGGGACTTCTTAAGCAGTGCCCGGTGGGTATACCTGTCCACCGGCACATCCTTCGATCCGTCGGGAATCCAGATATTGTGAATGCAGGTCTTCCCCAGTTGCTTTCCCATCTCAGCTCCGATGGCCCTGCATCTTTTGGTATGCTCCACCCAGAACCTGCGGATCTCCTCATCCTTGCTGGAGAGGGTAAATCCGCCATCCGCCTTTGGATGGGAAAAACAGGTGCAGTTGAAATCGAGGGCAATCTCCTGTTCCGCAGCCCAGTCGATCCACCCCTGAAAATGAGACGGTTCGATCTGGTCCCGGTCCACAAATTTCTCTCCGAACTCGCCATAACTTGCATGCAGGTTCAGGCGCTGCTTCCCCGGAAGCAGGCTCATCACCTTCTCCAGGTCGGCCTGCATCTCGGCGATGGTACGTGCTTTCCCCGGATAGTTTCCGGTCACTGCAATTCCACCTCCCCCCAGGGCAGCATCAGGGGTCTCAAAACCACCCACATCATCGGTCTGCCAGCAGTGTAGTGAAATCTCAAACTTTTTTAAACGATTCAGGGCAGCATCGATATCTACCCCCAGGCTGGAATATTGCTGCCTGGCCAGCTCATAGCTTTGTTGGATGGTCTCAAACTTTGTCATAGAATTCAGATTTGGCTATAAATGTAGCGTATCTGAGCTCCACTATCAATCGAATTTCTGAGTAATTGTTTCGCAATTAAGTTTTCTTTGCATTGTAGCTATGGGTAAGGATCATTATCTTATGGGCAATAATTGACAAACAATCTATGGCTACCAAATCTTCCATCTCCAAACGGCTCGACAGCCTCTATGAATTTGACCGGGAACCGGTCACCAAAAACAAACTCCAGGGCATCGGGAACTTCCTGGGCATGTATGCCGGCGAACATGTGGCAGGCACCGAATTTGTGATCGGAATGCTCTTTGTGGCCCACGGGGTTTCCGTGCGGGACATGTTTATCGGCGGACTCATCGGGAACCTGCTGGCAATATTCAGCTGGGCCCTCCTTACCGCTCCCATTGCGGTAAAGGTAAGGCTCTCGCTCTACTGGCAGCTCAAAAAAATCTGCGGGTCGATGCTGGTATTTATCTACAATATTGTAAACGCCCTGATGTTCTGCTTCCTGGCGGGGGCCATGGTAGCAGTAGCCGCTACCGCGGTGGGCATCCCCTTTGGAATAGAAATGCCCTCCCTTTCAGACATGTTCCCAAACAGCATCGGATGGGTGCTGACCGTCCTTGGAGTGGGTACGGTGATCACTGCCATGGCCATTCTTGGCTTTGATGCGCTGGCGCGTTTTGCCAAGGTGGCGGCACCCTGGATGTTCCTGATCTTTGTGACCGCAGCCATAGCTGTGCTGCCCAAACTGGGGGTTACCCCGGGTGCCGGCAATTTTTGGGAGGTGGCCAGGGAGAGCATATGGACCGGGGTGGCCAGAGAGGGCCAGTCGCAGTTCACTTTCTGGCACGTAATGTTCTTTACCTGGCTGGCCAACGCGGCCATGCATCTGGGCATGTCGGACCTGACCATCCTTAGATATGCTAAGAAATGGCAGTATGGATTTGCCTCCGCGGTGGGGATGTTCCTGGGACATTATGTGGCCTGGATCGCATCGGGAATCCTCTATGCAGCGGCCAATTCGGATGCTCCCGGTGTGGTGGCCTATGAAGCCATTGGCATGGCAGGTGCCATCTGCGTTGTGGTAGCCGGGTGGACCACTGCCAATCCGACCCTCTACAGGGCAGGCATGGCGCTCCAGGTAGCCTCCGGGTGGTCCAGATGGAAAGTGACCCTGCTGGCCGGTGCCATCACCACCACAGCAGCCATGTTCCCTGCCCTGGTGATGAAACTACTCGACTTTGTGGCCCTCTACGGGCTGGTACTGATTCCCATGGGAGCAGTGATCCTGGCTGACTTCTACTTCCTTCCAAAACTGGGACTGCAATCCTTCTATGCAGAGAAAAGGAAGATCGATTTCAACATCGCTGCAGCTGCCACCTGGTTCCTGATGCTGGCACTGGCGCTCTTCCTGAACCTCTATTTCAAAATTGAGCTCTTTTTCCTCCCGGCTCCCATCTGGGTCCTCTCCCTGGGTGCCTTCCTGTTGTTTAGCAAATTGTACCAGAAAGAAATAAAAACCGCTTAGGCATGAAATACTTCTATATACTATTGGCCATTATTGGTCTTACCCTGGTCCTGGTTCCCTCCCTGCTGTTGTATTTCGGTAAAATGGAGCCCGAACAAATGAAAACCTATATGTTTATTGGGACCCTGCTCTGGTTCTCCGGGGCAATCCCGTGGCTGGGGAAAAAGAGGGTCCAGAATTGACAGCTATGGCCAGACTCAGTCTTAAACAGCTGCTTAAGCTCCAGAACGGATCCGACATCAGGGGCGTGGCCCTGCAGGGCATACCCGGCGAAGTGGTGAACCTGACTCCCGAGGTGGCAGAAATGCTGGGACGCTCCTTTGCCTTGTGGCTCCGGAAGAGTGGCAATGGCTCCGGCAAGGTGGCTGTGGGAACAGACTCAAGGATCTCAGGCCCGGCTCTGAAAAGGGCCTTCATGGCAGGTCTGCTGGAGGAAGGATTCGATGTGCTGGATTGCGGACTCGCCTCCACCCCTGCCATGTTTATGACCACCATCCAACCGGGACTGGAAGTGACAGGAGGGGTCATGCTTACAGCCAGTCACCTCCCCTTCAACCGCAACGGCATGAAGTTCTTTACTTCCTTAGGCGGTTTCGACAAAGACAATATTTCTGAGCTGTTGCAGATTGCATCAGAGAAGAGACCGGCTGGTGAGTCAACCACGGGCCAAGTCGAAAAAATTGACTTCATCTCAGATTATGCCGAGTTCCTGGTGGAGACCATCCGTAAAGGAGTGGACGATCCCAATCAGTTTGAAACACCCCTGAAGGGACTGAAGATCATCGTGGATGCGGGAAATGGAGCAGGCGGATTCTTTGCCGGCAAGGTCTTGGAACCTCTTGGCGCAGATATCTCGGGCAGCCAGTTTTTGGATCCCGACGGCCGGTTCCTGAATCACGTGCCCAATCCGGAGGACAAAGAGGCCATGGCATCTATCTGTAGTGCAGTGGTACGTGAAAAAGCGGACCTTGGAATCATTTTCGATACCGATGTGGACCGGGCGGCGCTGGTCGATTCGAAGGGCAACCCCCTGAATCGGAATGAGCTGATTGCTCTGATTTCCACAGTGATCCTGGAGGAGCATCCGGGGTCGGTGATAGTCACAGATTCCATCACCTCGGCGGGATTGAAATGGTTTATTGAAGATCACCTGGGGGGTACCCATCACCGTTTTAAACGCGGGTACAAGAATGTGATCAATGAATCGATGCGTCTCAACAATGAAGGAACTGAATCGTGGCTGGCCATTGAGACTTCGGGTCACGCTGCCCTTAAAGAGAATCATTTCCTGGATGACGGGGCCTTTCTTGTGGCCAAGTTGCTGATCCAGGTGGCCAGAATGAACCGGCAGGGAAAGAGACTGGGCGACCTGGTAGCCCCCTTGCCACGTCCACAAGAGGAAGGAGAGTTCAGGTTAAAGATCAGGACCGGAGATTTCTCCGCCTATGGATCCAGTGTACTTGACCAACTGGGGAAGAAGATTGAATCTGAATCCGGATGGAGTCCTGAAACACCCAATTATGAAGGATTACGTATTGAGTGCAGATCAGAGGATGAAGTGGGATGGTTCCTGATCAGGATGTCGCTGCATGACCCGGTAATGCCCCTGAATATCGAATCCTCTGTGCAAGGGGGAGTTGATCTCATCAGAAAGCGCCTGCTGAAACTACTCTCACCCTTTAAACATCTGGATATTTCAGAACTTAATAACTAACTTTTCTGTCATGAAACGATTTTGCATCAGCATCTTCATTGCATTGATCAGTCTGACACTTCCTGAATTTTGCTATTCCCAGGATCGACCAAAGTCTTTCAAACTGGCTGTAGCACAGATGAGAGTGGTAGGCGGGGAACTGGAGACCAACCTGGCACATGCCGGGGAGATGATTGCTGAAGCAGCGGAACACGGAGCACAGCTGATACTGCTGCCAGAGGCCATGGACCTGGGGTGGACCGATCCTTCTGCCCTGACCAGAGCGGAACCCGTTCCCGAAGGCAAAACCTCCATGTTTCTTTCAAACATGGCTAAGTTGCATGGAGTATATGTTTGCGCCGGACTCACAGAAAAAGATGGGAAAACGGTTTACAATGCTGCTGTGCTGATTGATCCGGAGGGAGAGGTCATTCTGCAGCACCGGAAGATCAATGAACTGGATATTGGTCACCCCTATTATGCCCTGGGACAAAAGCTTAATGTATGTCAAACCGAATTGGGTACCATCGGGGTGATGATCTGCGCCGATGCCAGCACCGGCGATCGTGTCATTCCGCGTGCACTCTCCTACATGGGAGCCGATGTGATCCTCTCCCCAAGCAGCTGGGCAGTATCAGCAGATCATGACAATTTTGAGAATCCCTATGGAGGAATGTGGAAAGATGCCTATAAACCGGTGGCAAAGGATTTCAGGGTCTGGATCGCCAGTTGCAGCAATGTGGGGTGGATGACCGGCGGCCCGTGGAAAGGAGCAAAAGTGATCGGCTGCTCCATGGTGATCGGACCTGGCGGAGAGGAGGTTCTGAATGCACCCTACGGGGATGATGCCGATACCATACTCTATGTCGACATTAAACCTGAACCCAGGCCCGGACAGGGAACCACCTGGCACGATTACTGGAAGAAGCAGGAAGCATCACCTCTTTATTAAGAAGTCAGATTATTTCACCAATCCGGAATGAATAAAATCCCTGGCTGTCATGACAGGCAGGGTACTGGCTTTGTAATCCGACAAATTACGGGTTATAATTATTTCCTGACCATGCTCGATGGCTGAATGATGCTGGATGGCATCCTCAAAATCACTGAAATCTGAGTTCAGCGCCAGGGTGCATATCCTGTCATCCAGAGGCAGTACCCTTACCAGGATTTTTAAGTTTCGCAGGATTTTTCTACCCTCTGACTCACTTTTTTGCTTCCTCAGGATATAATGAGCATTTACCATGGAAAGAGAGGAGACTGCAAGAGTGACTTTCTTCCTGTCGGCCAATGAAAATAATTCTGCTGCTTCATTATAATGGGGTACCCTGCGGGCCAGGAGATCCAGCAAGATATTGGTATCCACCAGAAGCTTTTTCATGTGTGTTTCTTATTCAAATGATCGGCCTTCTCCATCTTATAATCAAAATCTTCCGGCAACTCTATCACGCCGCTTAATTGCTCCACCAGGGGCGTGATCGAGGGATCCTCCTCCCTGGAAATCGCATCGAGATAGGACTCCACCATTTTTGAAAGACTGGTTCTCCTGCGCTTTGCATAATATTTGGCTCTCGCAATCACTTCTGAATCTAATTTCAAAGTAAGTTTTGTATTCATAAGCATTTAATTGTACGTGCTAATATACAAATATTATACGTATACCTATAGATGCCTCTACATGTTTAATGATAGCTTACTGAAAATATCGACCTTTCAATACAGGATTTTATAGAGCCGGGAATTTCCAGGGTGCCCTGTAGGCCGGGGTCACCAGTGCATCGGCTTTCTCCGAATTGGTGATCCTGCGCTGCTGCTCGTCATATACTACCCTCTGGTCGGCCCAGTAGGCGATGTTCCCCAGGTGGGCATAGAGGGCCGCACGGTGACCATACTCAATCTCCGCATTCAAAGGATCTCCATGGCGTATGGCCCGAATAAAGTTCTCACAGTGGTTGATGTGTGATTTATAGTCGCTTGGCTGTGGGTCCACAGCCTCCATGCGCCACTCCTCTCCTCCTCCCTCGGGAAAGATCCGCCATTTGTCACGGTCCGCTACCAGTGTTCCGTTGCTTCCAATGAACTTCACTCCGTAGCCCTGATCATAGGGGCCCTTCTCTATCCCACCATTGTGTTCCCAGATCATGTTGTACCCCTCCATTTCATAAAGAACAGTCAATGTATCGGGCATCTCCAGTGCACGATCCTTGCTGGCAAAATTTCCTCCCAGCGACTGCACCGAGCGAGGCGCGTTCTTTACATCCATGGCCCAGAGCCCCATATCGATCAGGTGTACCCCCCAATCGGACAATAGTCCTCCGCCATAATCCCTGAACATTCTCCAGGAACCATGAAACCTGTTTTTATTGAACGGTCGTTTGGGCGCCGGACCAAGCCAGCGATCATAGTCGACCCCTGCCGGTGGATCTGAATCGGGAACAGGCATATTACCTGCGCCGTAATTGAAGTTGCCCCAGAACTTCACCTGGCGGATGGTTCCCAGCTTACCCGATTTCACGAAATCGATGGCACTTTTCCAGTGAGCCCCGCTGCGTTGTTGCTGTCCCACCTGAACCAGCCTGTTGTATTTCCTGGCTGCATCCAGCATCACATTGATCTCTCCCACAGAATTGGCCAGGGGCTTCTCCACATACACATGCTTCCCCGCCTCACAAGCCTCCACAGTAGGCAGACAGTGCCAGTGGTCGGGTGTCCCCACGATTACCGCATCAATATCCTTGTCTGCAATAACCTTTCTGTAATCCTTCTCCAATATGGGCTCCTTATGACTCATCCTCACCAGCAGTCCGGCTTTTTCGGCCAGTACACCATCGTCCACATCACAAAGTGTTTTACATACTACGTTGGGCTGCTTTAAAATATCCTTCAGGTCGCCCCAACCCATGTTGCGGGCACCGATCAGGGCCACGGTGATCTTATCGTTGGCCCCTAATACTGAGGGTGGAGCAAGGATAGAGGCTGAAAGAGAAGATGAAATACCAATTCCCGCAGCTGCAGCAGCTGAAGATTTTATAAATGAACGTCGAGTACTCATGGTGAAAAAGTTTAGAATTTGTAGTCAATTTAAGATAAATCTTTCAGGAATGCTACCGGCAAATTATCATTTTCGTGCTGCCTGTATTACTGCAAATATTTATTACTTTTATTGCTCTACACACACCCGCTACCAATATGAAAAATCCAACTTTACACAGACGTGCCTTTATTAAGGCCACTGCAGCCACTGCAGCAGGAATCACAATTATCCCCAGCCATGTAATGGGGAGGGCCCTTGGACACGTGGCTCCAAGCGATAAGTTAAATATTGCCGGTGTTGGCGTTGGAGGGAAAGGGAGGGTGAACCTGAAAGCCATGGCTACTGAGAATATTGTGGCTCTCTGCGATGTGGATTGGAAATATGCCAAGGCGTGTTTTGACGACTATCCCAAAGCCCGGAGGTACTGGGACTGGCGAAAAATGTTAGAGGAGATGGGAGACAATATCGATGCAGTGATGATCGCTACTGCCGACCATACCCACGCAGCCATTGCAGCCACCGCCATAAAAATGGGTAAGCATGTATACTGCCAGAAACCGTTGACCCATTCGGTCTATGAATCGAGGCTGCTTACCAGGCTAGCCAGGGAGTACAAAGTGGCTACCCAGATGGGCAACCAGGGAAATTCATCCCCGGAGGCCCGCACCGTGGAGGAGTGGATCTGGTCGGGCGAAATCGGTGAGGTAAAGGAGGTCCATGCATGGACCAACCGGCCCATCTGGCCTCAGGGACTACAACGTCCAAAGGAGGTGATGACCGCTCCCGATACCATGAACTGGGACCTCTTTATTGGTTCGGCGCCCATGCGCCCATTCCATGAAATCTATACTCCCTGGAACTGGAGGGGCTGGTGGGACTTTGGGACCGGGGCGCTGGGCGACATGGCCTGCCACATTCTTAACCCGGTATTTAATTCACTGAAGCTGGAATACCCCACCAGGGTACAGGGCTCCTCCACGCTGGTCAATACGGAGTCTGCCCCCCAGGCAGAGGTGGTGGAATACACCTTCCCCAAAAGAGGAAATCTGCCCGAAGCCAAGGTGTTCTGGTATGATGGAGGAATGATGCCTTCCAGACCCATGGAACTGGCCGACGGAGAGCCCATCATGGAGGACGGAATGGGAGGCTGCATATTTGTCGGATCCAAAGATAAACTGATCTGTAATTTGGCCGGGATAAATCCCAGGCTGCTCTCGGGACGCAAACCCAATGTGCCGGAGACCCTCAGGAGGATTAATGACTATCCCGTAGGAAGCATCAAGGATGGTCCTCACGAACAAGACTGGATCCGCGCCTGTAAGGAATCCCCTGAAAACCGGATACAGCCCTTCTCCAATTTCGACAATGCCGGCCCCTTCAATGAAATGATAGTGATGGGTGTGCTGGCAGTACGTTTGCAAAGTCTCAACAGGGAACTACAATGGGACGGACCCAATATGAGGTTCACCAACATCACCAGCAGCGATGAATTGAGGGTGGTCAAATCGGACGATTTCAGTGTTATTGACGGGCATCCACATTTCGACACCAAGTACGTGACCCTCAATGCTGAGGAGACCGTTAAAGAGTATATCAAGCACAACTACAGGGAGGGATGGACCCTTCCGGAATAATAAACCAACAAATACCAAATCTATGAGAACTATTAAACTTCTTTCTATTGCTCTAATCGCAGTATGGTGCAACAGTTGCAACCAGCAGGGTAAATCAAATGCACTGACCGCTGAAGAAAAGAGCGAAGGTTGGATATTGTTGTTCGACGGAAAAACTACCGATGGATGGCATAACTGGAACGAGGATAAGATTTCCGGGTGGATCGTGGAAGATGGCTGCCTGGTGGGACAGGGTCTCGGTGGTGATATCGGTGGCGATATTATTTCGGAGAAGGACTACGATAACTTTCACTTGAAATGGGAATGGAAACTGGGAGAACACGGTAACAGCGGTGTTATGTACCACGTGGTGGAGGAGCTCAAGTACAAGGCAGCCTATGAAACAGGCCCTGAGTACCAGATGATCGAAGATGATGATTTCAGAGATGATGAGGGCAATCCCTATCCCATTGAGGACTGGCAGAAGACTGCAGCCGATTATGCCATGTACGCGGCCAATGACCAGAAGCAGGTAAACCTGCGTGACTGGAACAGCTCTGAGATTGTATTTACCCCTGAAAAAGCTGAATACTGGCTGAATGGCAAGAAAGTGGTGGAATTTGTACCCTGGAGCGACGACTGGAACGAACGTCGCAACAGTGGCAAATGGGATGCTTATCCGGATTACGGATTTGCCAAAACAGGCAAGCTATGCCTCCAGGACCACGGCAGTAAAATATGGTTCAGGAACATTAAGATCAAGGAGCTGTAGTGAAGGGCTCAAAGTACCTGTGGTTCATCAGCATGGTGGCCACCATCGGGGGACTCATGTTCGGGTTCGATGTGGGAATTATCTCCGGTGCCATTCCATTTATTCAACCCTACTTCGGGTGGGATGAACTTCAACTGGGCTGGGGCGTAAGCTCCATTCTGGTGGGAGCCATAATTGGTGCCTTCGGAACCGGAACCCTCACTGAAAAATATGGCCGGCGAAGTTTACTGATCTCAGTGGCACTCTTCTTTGCCATCTCCTGTGCAGGGATGGCTCTTGCCACAACCCAGACTTCTTTTATATCCTTCAGAGTACTTGGGGGACTGGCCGTGGGGGCAGTCTCGGTACTTTCTCCCATGTATGTGGCCGAAGTGGCTCCTCCTAAGATCAGGGGAAAGCTGGTAACCATCTATCAGTTGGCCATAACTCTTGGAATCCTGGTCTCTTACATTGTCAACTATGCACTACACGATGTGGATAATAACTGGCGCTGGATGTTTGCCACTGGTCTGATCCCTTCGGTGGTGTTTTTTACCGGGCTGATCTTTATCCCGGAGAGTCCACGCTGGCTGGTTAAAGCAGGCTTCAAAGAGAAGGCCAGGGTGGTTCTTGAAAGGATCGGTGGATCGGAGTTCGCAGGCTCAGAGCTGAAGGAGATTGAAAAGAGTTTAGAGGATGCTGGTCCCGCAGCCGGATTCAGGGCCCTGTTTGCTACAAAATACAGAAAGGTGATCATCCTGGGGCTTCTGCTATCGGTGTTTGTACAGATCACCGGCATCAATACCGTGGTGGATTATGCACCCAAGATCCTGATGGCGGCCGGACTGGAAATTAAAAATGCACTGTTGCAGACCTCCCTTATCGGACTGGTAAATTTTGCATTTACCTTCTTCGCGGTCTGGTTGATCGATAAGCTGGGAAGAAAAACATTTTACACCATCGGATCGTCTGGCATGGCAGTCACACTTCTGATGCTGGCCGCAGCATTTCACTTTGAGATGAATCCCATCTTCACCACCATTTGCATTATGCTCTTTATTGCTTTTTTTGCATCGTGTATCGGGCCCGCTTACTGGACCATGGTGACAGAGATGTTTCCCAACCGGATCAGGGGACAGGCCGTTGCACTGGCCTCCTTCACCCAGTGGGTATTCAATTTCCTGGTGGTGCTGCTGTTTCCATATGTGCTTAATGCCATGGGAGGTTCAGTTACCTTTCTGTTCCTGTCGGTCATGGCAGTAATCCAGCTGTTGATTATCCAGGTCTACCTGAAAGAGACCAAAGGCAAATCGCTGGAAGAGATCGAATCCATGTGGATTAAAAACTAATCCACGGGCCACAGATCTGCCACCATGCTTTCCAGGGATGGAAATTCTGGCAGGGGGGCACTGGGCACCGGCTCGTACCAGAAGGTGGCACTGCACCAGTCGTCCACCCGCTCATAGAGTGCGGTACCGGTGGAATCCCTTCTTGCACCGTCCCACCCGATCTGCTGGATGGTGATCCGGCACTCCTCCTTCCAGAAAATGGGATCGGGCAGATGCCAGCGGTACATGGAGATGAATCCTTCCTGGTCCAGGCTGCAGCCATGATAGAGGTAAGGAGTTTGCTGCATCCCGTAAGAGAGACAGACATAGTCCTCGCTCCCGGTTCCGCAGATGGTCGGAAACTCGGTATCGCCATCCATGAAGATCTTAATCTCTCCTTCGCCCCACCAGTGTGGTTCAAACGAACGTATCCCCAGCACCGTACCTAAATAACGGCCCTTGCCGGTTCGCTTGGGCAGCAGCTCAAAATCTTCCTTCAGGGTAGTTGGATTCTCTCTCACGAAACAGACATGCAGTCTTCCCAGTTCCTCAGGGTGGCTATCCCCGATGGTATAATCCACCTGGTAAAAGACGGTGATATCCTCGGTACCTTCATTGGTCAGAGTGAGTTTTCCATGGTTCTGAAACGGCATGGGAAGCCAGATATTGAAGGCGGAATTGATCCCGGTGGAGTGAACGGCCGACTGGTAGGCATTGACCTTTCCGTGAGCTGCTCCCATAAAGTCTCCCAAAGGACATTCAATACTTGGATGCTCCTGCTCGTCCCACCAGCCACGAACCACCATGCTTCGAATCTGAGTAGGATTGTTGTTAAAACTGCCCGTCATCCAGATGTGCCTGATGGTCCCCGGACCCTCAATATCGCAGAGCACTACGGTCTCCCCGGGCACAATGTTTTTTGCAGGGAAGCCTTTGCGGCCCACTCCCAACTCACTGGCAGCCTGACCTCCCTGGCCCGGTTCGCCGGTACTATTTTCAAAAGAGATCGACCTGGACTGAAGTGTGGTCCCCAGGTCAAAAAGTTGTTCCCCCGACTCCACCTCCCCGGTGGCGCAGGATTGAACAGCCACAACAGACAGCAGCATTACTATAATGCTGCCTGTCCACTTAAGTAATGATTTCATCTTTAAAAATCGGTATCAAATTCTGTCAGATCCAGTTCTTTGATCCAGATGTTCCGGTAGAGAACGGCATAACCCTCTGCCTGGAGTTTGATGCCGCCGGGAGAGTCGGTAATCCCTTTACCTCCGTCATTTCCGCCATCGATCCCTGAATTGGCACCTCCCCACACCTGGTTGATGCCAATGTTGGAATAGACCTTAGTTCCATTGAAATAGTTGGTAACCAATGCCTTCTCTACCCTCTGGCCATCCTTGAACCGGGCTGCACGGAAGGTGATGTCGTAGGAGTTCCATTTCCCCACCCCTTTGTAGGCGTAATAGGGCGAATCGATCTCGTTGATCACCGCTGCCATTCCATGCTGGGTGGAATCGCCGTCCAGTATCTGGATCTCGTAGCGATTCTGCAGGTAGACGCCCGAGTTCCCGCCTTCTTGCTCAATGAGGAACTCCACATGGAGCCTGAAATCGCGGTACTCCTTTTT
>JAGLPR010000017.1 GCA_023137255.1 Bacteroidales bacterium
TCCACCTGGAAAATCCGGATATCATTCCGTTCGGGATGCCGTGTTATGCCATTGGGGTCATAGATCATCAATCCCCCGGGTTTTACCATGGACTCAAACTTATCCACCGATTGCTGGTTCAGCAGGATGGCAGTATCGTAACTCTGAAGTACAGGTGAACTGATCCGGTCATCACTGAGTATCACCGTTACATTGGCAGTGCCACCCCGCATCTCAGGGCCGTATGATGGCATCCAGCTAACCTCCTGCTCCTGCATAATTCCTGAATAGGCCAGGATCTTTCCCATGGAGAGGACTCCCTGTCCCCCAAAACCTGCAATAATGATCTCTTCCGT
Source organism: Bacteroidales bacterium (assembly GCA_023137255.1). Taxonomy (GTDB): domain Bacteria; phylum Bacteroidota; class Bacteroidia; order Bacteroidales. The sequence goes on from JAGLPR010000017.1 coordinate 336, forward strand.
CATAACAAACTATTTTTCCTTTAAGGACTTTTGACTTTACGGACTTTTGACTAACTCTCCATCAACTTTGATATCGCCCATCGGGTAGAAGGGGAACATATTCTCCTCCATCCATATGTTGGAATCATTGGGAGTCATCTTCCACCCCGAATTGCAATTGGAAACAAATTCAATAAATGAGATACCCTTTTTATCTCTCTGCACCTCCAGGGCCTTCCTTATGGCTTTTTTGGCTTTTCTTACCGGTCCCGGTTTGTGAACCGCCTGGCGTGTAACGTAGTATGTACCCTGCAACTGGGCTATCAACTCGGTGATCTTATAGGGAGGCCCCATGGTCTCATTGTTTCGTCCGTAAGGTGAAGTAGAGGATTTCATCCCCTCCAGGGTGGTGGGGGCCATTTGTCCACCGGTCATACCGTAGATGCCGTTGTTCACAAAGAAGATGGTGATGTTTTCTCCCCTGTTGCAGGCATGAATAGTTTCGGCAGTCCCGATGGCAGCCAGGTCACCATCTCCCTGGTAGGTAAATACAAATTTATCGGGCCAGAGTCGTTTGATCCCTGTGGCCACGGCAGGAGCACGTCCGTGTGCTGCCTGTGCACAGTCCACATCCATAAAATCATAGGCGAGTACCGAGCATCCCACCGGGGCAATAGCGATGGTATCCTCCTGGATCCCCATCTCTTCCACTACCTCCATGATCAGACGGTGTACGGTGCCATGACCACAACCCGGACAGTAAGATAGGTTTGCATCAGTCATTAAGGGTGTTCGCTTATATACCAGGTTCTCCGGCTTGATAATCTTGTTGAGTTCCATCTAGTATCCTCCTATATATTTTTCTTCCACTGCTTGTAAAACATCATCGGGCGAATGAATCTTTCCGCCCAACATACCGTAGTGATATACGGGCACCCTTCCGTTCACGGCCAGCTTCACATCCTCCACCATCTGTCCGGCACTCAGCTCCACCGACATCATCCCTTTCACCCTGCGCGCCATTCTGGCAATTTCCTGGGTAGGAAACGGGAAGAGGGTCTGCGGGCGAAGCAGTCCAACCTTCTTGCCCCTGCTCCTGGATACTTCCACCACTTTCTGGCAGATCCTGGCACTGGAGCCATATGCCAGCAGGAGGAAATCGGCATCGTCACACTCTATCTTCTCAAACATTACATCCTGCTCCATGCTCTTGTATTTCGCCTGCAGTTTCAGGTTGTGCTCATACTGCTTATCAGAATCCAGGTTCAATGAAGTAATGATGTTGCGTTCCCTGTCTTTCGTCTTCCCGGTGGTGACCCATGACTGGTCAAATTCGCTTACACGCTCCTTCTGGGGGGGCAGTTCCACTTTTTCCATCATCTGGCCAATCAATCCATCCGTTAGGATCAGGGCAGGGTTCCGGTACTTAAATGCCAGTTCAAAAGAGAGATCCACAAAATCGGCCATTTCCTGAACCGAGGCAGGTGCCAGAACTATCAGGCGATAATCGCCATGTCCCCCTCCCTTGGTAGACTGAAAATAGTCGGCCTGTGAAGGCTGGATGGTGCCCAGACCCGGTCCTCCCCTGACCACATTCACGATCAGACAGGGAAGCTCTGCGCCTGCTATATAGCTGATGCCCTCCTGCATCAGGCTGATGCCGGGACTGGAAGATGATGTCATCACTTTTTTCCCGGTTCCGGCTGCCCCGTAAACCATATTTATGGAAGCCACCTCACTCTCTGCCTGAAGAACCACCATTCCTGTCCGTTCCTCAGGTTTCTGGAGCATCAGGTATTCCATCACCTCCGATTGTGGCGTAATAGGGTATCCAAAGTAGCCATCCACACCAGCCCTGATTGCCGCTTCTGCAATGGCTTCGTTTCCCTTCATAAGTGCCAGTTCCTTCATACTGCGTCGCTTTAGTTTTGTTTCACCCGGTATACTGTAATCACTCCATCGGGACACACAACTGCACAGTTTGTACAACCTGTGCAACTCTCCGGGTTTTTCATGTAGGCAAAGTGGTATCCTTTCCCATTCACCTCTTCGGCCATCCCTATGGTGTCGGTGGGACAATTCACCATGCAGACCTGACAACCTTTGCATCTCTCAATATCTACCACAATAGCTCCTTTTGCTTTTGCCATGCTATGCTGTTTTATTAGTCAATTTTCAAATGTAAGAATTCTCAAATACCTTCTTAACTGTTATTGGACAGGTTTACCTTTACACCAGATATTAGGGATAAAAACAATTATTCCGGGATGGGATGGTTTTTATTAAACAGGCTTAACCGTTCCTCCAACACCTTGAACTGATCTCTTCTAACCTGTGATACACAGGCTCTTAGTCCTTCCGTCCTGGTGCTCCCGGTAATCCCCAGTGAGATGGCGCTGATCCCGTAATAGAGCAGTTTCTCCACCAGTTGCGGCCCGTCAAAACCCGGGTAGGACAGGGTAAAATAGAATCCGTCTGCAATGGGCTCATCCAGGTCCATATTGTATACTATTCTGAATCCGTACTTTTGGAACAGTCCTTTCAGTATGGTCGCCTTTGCACCGTACTCCCTTACCTCCTCAATATAGTTATAGGTGCCATTGTTTACTGCCTTAAAAATGGCCGCCAGGGCATACTGAGCCGTATGAGAAGCTCCGGCCGATAATGCGTAGAGTGCACCATATATCATGGCATGACCAAATTTCTCCGAGGAGTAATAACGTTTCAAATCCTTGTATTTCCGGTCATACAAGCCCGGGGAGATGATTATCATACCGATGCGTTGTCCCGCATAACTAAACGCCTTGGAACTTGAGATCAGCAGCAGGTAGTTATCGGTATATTTGGCCACTGTGGGCTGAAAAGGAGGAACCCCGGGTTGTGAGAGATCCTTCCTGAAATCCATTCCGAAATAGGCCAGGTCCTCTATCACCGTCAAATCATATTTCATCGAGATCTCACCTATGATCTTCAGCTCAGCATCGTTCAGACAGATCCACGACGGGTTATTGGGATTGGAATAGAGGATGGATGAGTATTGCCCCTTCTCAATCTCCTCTTCCATTTTTTTTCGAAGTTTGTTGCCCCGGTAATCATACAGGTCAAACGATCCGAACTGGTGACCCAGCACCAGGCATTGCTGTTTCTGCACCGGGAATCCCGGATCCAGGAAAAGGGTGCCTGTGCGGTTTTGATCGGACCGGTTTACCACCATAAAGGCAGCCATCCCCCCCATCATCGATCCAACAGTAGGCACGCAGTTCATGGGTTTCACATCTACATCCAGAAACAGATTCACAAACCTGGCAGCCTCTTCCTTCAATGGAGCAATTCCCTCAATATTGGGGTATTTAGATGCTACACCCTGTCGAAGGGCGATCATTTCGGCCTCGGTCCCCACAAAAGTGGGATCCAGGCCCGGAACACCCATCTCCATGCGGATATACTCTTCGCCGGTTATACCCTCTATATCGTTTACAATTTTAACCAGCTCCCTGATGGTGGCCTTTCCTGCAGGGTGTATCCCAAAGGCATCAATTACTTCATTGACCACCTCCGATGGTATGGGGGTTGATTTCATATATCTTCCATTTACTTTAGACTTTAGACTTTTGGCTTTTATCTATTCTGATTCGAGCATCCACCACCGCCAGCTGATCTTCACGGCCCATGATGGGATTCAGGTCCATCTCGGCAATTTCTACATTGTTTGACAATACCACTGAAAGCCTCACCAGTATATCGGCATATGCCCCGATGTTGATCCCCTTCTGTCCCCTCATCCCTTCCAGCATCTTGTACCCCCTGAGGGAGTTGATCATACTGTTGGCTTCAGCTGTCGATAATGGGGCCAGTCCTGATGCCACGTCCCTCATGACCTCCACATAAATGCCCCCGATCCCGCACAAAACCATGTGACCGAAACCCGGCTCATACTTTGCCCCGGCAAATATCTCAATCCCCTCAAACATAGGTTGAATCAATACTCCCGTGGTTCCATCAATCATACTCATGCGTTCAAATTGCTCCATCAGATCCACATCAGTGTCGATCCCCAGAGCCACTCCGCCCACATCCGATTTATGTACCGGACCCACTACTTTCATTGCCAGGGGAAAGCCGATACTATGTGCCAGGGCAAAAAGGGAGGCTTCATCAGTGGCCACTCCTTCAGTCACTCTGGAAATACCAGCAGCATCCAGGATGGACTGAATCACGCCGGGCTCCAGGTAACCCTCTTCCGCCCCGTCAATCAACAGCCTGATTGCTTTCAAATCAATCTCTGCAGGAATAGGTTCAGTTTTGGCCGGAGCCTCTGTACCATATATACGGGTCAATGCCTCACCAAGCTGAACTTCATCGGGAAAATTGATGGTTCCGTGCGATAAAAACTCTTCGACCTCCCTGGCTGCTGTGGTGACGGAAGGTAGCACCGGGTAAATGGGCTTGGTGCATTGCAGCATTTTGTGCCGCAACACCTCATATACATCGAAAACAGGGGACAGTCCCGGGGTTCCGAAGATAACCACAATACCATCAATCTCTTTAAAGAAGTGTTCGCAATAATCTATGCTCTTACCTACCTGTTCTGCATTGCCTGTGGCAAGAAGATCGATGGGATTTGCCACTGACGATCCCGGGAAGAGATGTGTAAGCAGTTCTTCAGCTTTGGGTCCCTCCAGATGTGGAACATCCATCCCCCCCTGGGCCAGCTTATCGGTAAGCATTACCGCTGGTCCTCCGGCATGGGTTATAATGGCAAGGTTCCCTCCCTTCAGGGGTGGATACATCATCACCGATGCAACCGTAGTCAACTCCTCCCTTCCATAACATCGTACAATCCCCGCTTTCCGGAAGAGTGCATCAACAGCCATGTCGGAACTGACCATGGCCCCGGTATGTGAGGAGGCAGCCCGGCTTCCTGCATCGGTGGTTCCGGCTTTAATGGCAGCAATGCTGCACCCTTTCCCAATCAGGGAGGAGGCATGTTTGAGTAAGCGTTCGGGATTCTTGATGGTTTCAAAATAGAGGACCTTGACTTTAGATGAATGGTCGTCGGAATAGGTTTCATCGAGGTATTGCAATACATCCTCCACTCCCATCTGGGCTGAGTTACCCACAGAAAACACATGGTTGAACCTGAGTCCTTTCTGCAGTCCCGACTCCATTATAAAAACAGCGGTGGCGCCACTGCCCGAAATAAAATCGCATCCCTGGGAATCCAGTTTTGGAATGGGAAGTGTAAATATACCCTGGTAGGCCGGAGTCAGGACTCCAATGCAATTGGGGCCGATCAATGTTGCGTCATGGGCCCTGCATATCTCCACAATCTCCTTCTCAATGACCTCTCCTTCACTGTTTTCCTCACTGAATCCGGCCGAGACAATAATAAAGGCCCTGGTCCCCTTGGTCTCTGCAAGCTCTTTCACAATGGCTGTACAAAACAGGGCAGGTACAGCCAGGAATGCCAGGTCGATGGAAGGCAAATCCTTAACTTCCCTGTATGAGGGAAGCCCCTGAATCTCATCCTCTTTTGGATTCACCGAACAGAGCGATCCACTGAATGTTCCGGTTCGGATATTATGGAGCAGCTTTCCACCTGGTTTGGAGATATTATTGGAAGCGCCAACAACTACAATACTCTTAGGGTCAATAAGTTGACGATTAATCATCTGAATCAGTTTAACTGTTCCAAAGATAACAAAGCTGTTTGGTGTCTTGGAGGGAACGGGGCTGTCTTAGAACATAGCCCAACAACAGGAAATAAAAAAAAGAAGGCAAGTTGCTTTCTTCCTAAAACCCTCAAAAGATTCGCAACTTGCCTTGCACCCCAACAATTACTTTCCAGCTA
>JAGLPR010000170.1 GCA_023137255.1 Bacteroidales bacterium
GGTAGACGCGCTGGACTTAAAATCCAGTGGCCAGTAATGGCCGTGCCGGTTCGATTCCGGCTCCGGGTACAAAGCCTCTCATTATCGAGGGGCTTTGTCTTTTTAATCAAACAAAATACTGCTAACTTCATGTGGTCATTGATGAAGCATGAAACTGATTGACAGCAATACCATTGGGAATGCAGTTCCCATTGAGAATTGGGTAGTTGCCATGGAACAGGCACTGAAAGATACTGCCACCGGTGTGGTGGAGGTGCCACAAAGGATGCATATCGACCGGGGACATAATACACTATTGATGATGCCCTGTTTCGGAAGGGATTATTTTTCCACTAAGCTGGTTTCCGTTTTTCCTAAGAACCTGTTGAAGAAAGAGCCGGTAATCTATGGTTCAGTGGTGCTGAACGACGGGCAGACAGGAAAACCACTGGCGGTTTTGGATGGAAGTAAATTGACGGCCATGCGGACTGCAGCGGTAGGAGCGGTGGGGATTAAATACCTGGCTCCGGCAGATGCGACCAAGCTCGGTATTGTTGGTCTAGGAATACAAGGTTTCCATCAGGCACTCTTTGCATGTCAGCAGCGGCCCATCCGGCAGGTCAGGATCATTGACCACTCAAAAGAGATTATGGCACGATTCTCTGAGAGGTTCAATGCATTTTATCCAGAAATAGAAGTAATACAATGTGTTACTTCCGGGGATCTCTGCCAGGATTCAGATATTATAATTACAGCTACCGGATCACACCATCCGGTGGTTCCGGGTAAGGGAGAATGGTGGAAAGGGAAGACGCTGATTGGCATTGGTTCCTATAAGCCTGAAATGAAGGAGTTCCCTGATGAGATTTTCCGGGATGTAGAGCAGGTTTTCGTCGATACCATGCATGCGATTGCTGAAGCTGGCGATCTGGTGGACCCCCTTCGCAAGGGACTTATAAAAGAGAAGGATGTGGTACCGGTCTCGGATCTGGTCATGCAAAAATTGGAAGCGACTGGAGAAACCCGCTTTTTTAAATCGGTAGGTATGGCCGCATTTGACCTTTACGGGGCAAAACTTGTATATGAATGTTTAAAAAGCTGAGAGATCTGAACTGGAAACCTCCTGCCCGATGGTCAAAAATTTCTACCATCGATATGCATACAGGGGGAGAACCACTGCGAATACTGGTGGACGGGTATCCTGAAATAAAAGGACAGACTATCCTGGAGAAGAGGAAGTTTTTCAGGGACCAGCTTGATCATATCCGGAAGGGAGTGATGTGGGAACCGCGGGGACATGCGGATATGTATGGTGCAGTAATCACAGAACCGTGTTCGGAAGATTCAGATTTCGGAGCCTTCTTTTTACACAACGAAGGGTACAGCACCATGTGCGGACATGCAATCATAGCCTTAACCAAATTTGTCCTCGATACCGGGCTGATCAGGAAAAAGGGGGATCAGCCTATTCTAAAAATTGATGCCCCCCCCGGCCAGATTATATCCACAGGAAAGCGTGAAAATGGATCGGTTTACTCCGTATCCTTCAGGAATGTGCCCTCTTTCGTGCTACACAGGGATCAGCAGGTAGAGGTTCCAGGATTTGGCAGGGTTCAGTATGATGTGGCTTTTGGCGGAGCTTTTTATGCCATTGTGGATGCAGAAAAGTTAAAACTTTCAATGGAACCGCAGGAGCTTGCCAGGCTGATTGATCTGGGTATGCGGATTAAGAGGAGCGTGATGAACAAGCAGCTTATCATCCACCCGTTTGAGAAAGATCTTAGTTTCCTCTATGGAACCATTTTTACCGGCAGGTCAGCAAATCCCTCCAGGCACAGTCGCAATGTCTGTATTTTTGCCAATGGGGAGGTAGATCGATCAGCTACCGGATCGGGTGTAAGCGCCCGGGCCGCACTGCATCATGCCAGGGGAGACCTGAAAGTGGGAGAGAAGATAGAGATAGAGAGCATTCTTGGTACCACCATGGAGGTGGAACTCTCCGCCATCACCACCTTTGGTCCTCATAAGGCGGTTATTCCGGCAGTAACAGGTACTGCCTCCTTTACAGGGAAAAACAGTTTCTGGTTCGACCCGGAGGATCCTTTGAAAGACGGTTTCATCATTCGTTAGATTCACCTGATTCAAGTGCCATTCTCTCCTGTTCAATAACATGATGTTATTGGTCATTTTAAATAACAACGGCATCACACTCTTTGTAAATTTGGGCTATTACTAAAACCCATTAATTATGCCGAAAATTACACGCGAAGATGCTCTGAACTATCACAGCAGCGGAAGACCAGGGAAAATTGAAGTTATTCCTACCAAGTCACACTCAACTCAAAGAGATCTCGCCCTTGCCTACTCTCCGGGAGTAGCAGACCCCTGTCTGGCCATCCAGGACAACCCGGAGGATGCATACAAGTACACCGCCAAGGGGAACCTGGTGGCCGTGATGTCGAACGGTACAGCAGTATTGGGACTGGGTGATATTGGGGCGGTTCAGGGAAAGCCTGTGATGGAGGGGAAAGGATTGCTCTTTAAGATTTTTGCCGATGTGGATGTTTTTGATATTGAGATCGACCGGAAGGAGATCGACAGTTTTGTGGAGGTGGCCAAAGCCATTGCCCCTACTTTCGGAGGAATCAACCTGGAAGACATCAAGGCCCCGGAGTGTTTTGAGATAGAGGATCGACTGAAAGCAGAACTGGATATTCCTGTTTTTCACGATGATCAGCACGGTACAGCCATCATATCAAGTGCCGGATTACTAAATGCGCTGGAACTGGTGGATAAAAAAATTGATAAGCTGAAGGTGGTGGTAAATGGAGCCGGAGCATCGGCCATCTCCTGTGCCAGACTCTATATATCGCTGGGAGTAAAACCTAAAAACATAATAATGCTCGATTCAAGGGGTGTGTTAAACACCCGGAGAGAGGGTTTGAATAAGTATAAGAAGGCGTTTGTAAGGGAAACAGACGCCAACACCCTTGAGGATGCCATGAAGGATGCCGATGTATTTTTGGGGCTCTCTGTAGCAGATGTACTCACCCCGCTTATGCTCCAGTCCATGAGTCATGACCCCATAGTTTTCGCCATGGCCAATCCCAACCCCGAGATAGCTTATGAAAAGGCAATCTCTGCGAGAAAGGATATAATTTTTGCCACGGGTCGGTCCGACTATCCCAACCAGATCAACAATGTTCTCGGATTTCCGTTTATTTTCAGGGGAGCCCTGGATGTCAGAGCCACCTCTATTAATGAAGAGATGAAGATTGCTGCGGTGAATGCACTGGCATCTCTGACAAAAACTGATGTGCCGGAAGTGGTGAACAAAGCATATAAGGTTGAGAATCTCCACTTCGGAAGGGAATATATTATTCCCAAACCCCTCGATCCCCGGTTGATATTCCATGTGGCCCCGGCAGTGGCTAAAGCCGCCATGGATAGCGGAGTGGCAAAGTCGCCCATCAAAGACTGGGAGGCTTATAAGGAGTCGCTGAAAGAGCGAATGGGAATAGAGAACCGCTTGATCCACGAGGTGAGGTTGAAGGCACAGCAAAATCCAAAGAGGCTGGTTTTCAGTGAAGCAGCTAGCTTTAAGATGTTGAAAGCGTTGCAGACCATTGTGCAGGAGAAGATTGCTAATCCGGTATTGCTGGGCGATAAGAATCAAATAGAAAAGTTAATTGAAGAGTACCACCTGGACCTGAGCGAGATTGAAATTCTGGACCAATCAGATTCCAGCATGAAACCTACCAGGGAGAAATATGCCAGAAAACTCTATAAGATCAGGCAACGCAAGGGAATGACCTATGAGGACGCCCTGAAGAAGATGAATCTACCCAATCAGTTTGGAATGATGATGGTGAACGAGGGTGATG
>JAGLPR010000171.1 GCA_023137255.1 Bacteroidales bacterium
CCATTAAACCATCCCTGAGAGGCAAAAGAAGGGTCTCAACACGGGGATCGCTGGTGACCATGCGGTTAAACTGATCAATGGTCCGGGTGGTGGCATCAGCTACGGGGATGTCCAAAACTTTCCCCCCCCACAATACGTTGTCGACCAGAATATATCCCCCCGAAGACACCCTTTCAATAACAAGGTTGTAATAGTTGGGATAGTCGTCTTTATGTGCATCCATAAATACCAGGTCAAATGTTCCTGATAAAGCAGGCATCACCTCCAGCGCATCCCCGTTGATTAACTCGATTTGCTCTTCAAGTCCGGCTTTCCTGAAGAATTCCATGGAAATTCCCCGAAGCTCATCATTGACCTCAATGGTAGTCAGCATACCCCCCTCCCTAAGGCCCCGGGCAAGGCATATGGCAGAATATCCGGTATAGGTGCCGATCTCAAGGATTCGTTCCGGAGACAACATCTTAGAAAACATGGTTAAAAAGCTGCCCAGGAGATGGCCCGATAACATCCTGGGGTGAATCTCATTGAGGTAGGTGTGTCTGGCCAGCTCCTGCAGTACCGGATCTTCCTGGCTGGAGTGTTCCAACAGGTACCTATCGAGCGATTCAGGGTCATTAAATAACTCCATTATTCAAAGATCAGGGTATTCATCTGTCCGGGATCAAGAATTTCATTGGCTGTTTCCCTCAGACTTTGGGCAGTGATATCTTCCAGTTTTTTGAGGATGGTGTCATGACTATCTACGCGGTTGAATACCAGAAAGCTTTTTCCGGAAGTTAGCATCAGGTGCTCATTGTTCTCATGGGATATGGCCAGCTGACCCATCATCTGTTTCCGGGCATGTTTCAACCTGTTATCGGCGATCAGGGTGGTTCTTATTTTCCTGATCTCATCCCTGGCTACCTGCATCGATCTGTCAAATTTCTCTGCATCGCTGCTGAAGTAGATCATCATTGCACCGGTATCGGTATATGGTGCGTAATGGGATTCGGCACTGTAAGAGTATCCGCGGCGTTCTCGGAGCGCCATATTCAGGCGGGAATTCATTCCCGGACCCCCCAGCACATTGTTCAACAAGTAGAGCTGTAACCTTCTCTGATCGGGCAGGGCATAGGCATTCCCGACCATCATACAGTGCTTCTGATAGGTATTCCTTTTTTCAATGACCTTTTTCGCAGATACCGACTGAGGCTGAAAGCGTTTTCGTGTCCTGGCTTTTTGCGGGATGGTTCCAAAATAGTTTTCCGCCACCTTTTTGATCTTGGCAAATGGGAGGTTCCCCACCGATGAAAGCACCATTTCGTCTGTGGCATAGTTGTCTGCCTGGAAATTTTCTAAAATCCCGTTCCGGAACCTGCTCAGCGATTCTTCGGTTCCAAGGATGTTTCTTCCAATGGAGTGGCTGGGAAACAGCAACTCCTCTGCACGGTCAAAAATCAGTTCTGAAGGCGAATCATCGTATCCCTGGATCTCACTAAGGATCACTTCAGCCTCCTTTTCCCTCTCTTTTTCCGGGAACCTGGAATGGAGAAAAATATCCTGGATCAGCTCAACGGCCCTCATATAGTCCTGCTTCAAAAATGAGGCATAGAGGGCAGTCTCCTCTTTGGTGGTATAAGCATTGATCTCACCTCCCACATCTTCCAGCCGGGAAATGATCTGGTAAGCAGAACGTTTGGAAGTGCCTTTAAAGAACATATGCTCCATAAAGTGAGCCAGGCCATGTTCGTCGGGATTTTCATCCCGGGTGCCGGTGTGTACAATCAGGCCAAAGTGGGCCACATCCGACTGATTGGGCCTGTGTATAAGCCTGATTCCGTTCTTAAGCTGGCAGGTATGTAAAAGAGAAGCCATTTCCGGCACAAAAGTATAAAATCCGACGCATATAGATTCATTATGGGAAATTTCCAAAAAAATATATAAATTTGCATCGCTTTTAAAGCATCGGTGCCATAGCTCAGTTGGTAGAGCACAGGACTGAAAATCCTGGTGTCCCTGGTTCAATTCCTGGTGGCACCACCGCCAAACCGC
>JAGLPR010000172.1 GCA_023137255.1 Bacteroidales bacterium
TCCCTTCAGTTTGAGTTAGAGCGAGCCGAGGGGATCTTTTTTTATGATACCTCGGGCAAATCCTATATTGACCTGGTATCGGGGGTTTCGGTGTCAGCACTGGGACATGGCCATCCTGCAGTAGTAAAAGCAGTAAAGGATCAGACCGATCGTTACATGCATACCATGGTGTACGGGGAGTTTGTACAATCTCCACAGGTAGAGTATGCAGAGTGGCTCACCGGTAGATTGCCGGAAGTCCTTGATAATGTTTTTTTTGTTAATTCGGGCAGTGAAGCTATCGACGGGGCTATGAAACTGGCCAAAAGGTGTACCGGAAGGGGAAATTTTGTCGCTTTTGAAAAGGCGTACCATGGAAGTACCCATGGAGCCATGAGTATCCTTGGGGATCTGAAAGCACGTTCAGGCTACCTGCCGTTGCTGCCGGGAATCAAACACATACGGTTCAATTGCGAGGCCGATCTTCAAATGATTAAGGAGGATGTGGCAGCAGTGATCCTCGAACCGATCCAGGCCGAAGCAGGTATCATTGAACCGGAGCATGATTTTTTATTAAAGGTCCGTGAACGCTGCAACCAGGTTGGAGCATTGATGATCCTCGATGAGATCCAGACCGGGATGGGGAGAACCGGAAGGTTAATGGCTTTTGAACATTATGGAGTAGTTCCCGACATTGTATGCCTGGCCAAAAGTTTTGGCGGAGGAATGCCACTGGGTGCTTTTGTTTCCTCAAAAGAGCTGATGCATAAGTTTACTTTCGATCCTCCTCTGGGACACATCACTACCTTTGGGGGGCATCCGGTGAGTTGTGCAGCGGGATTGGCTGCACAGAAGGTGGTGGAGAAGAACGAGTTGATGGCCAGGGCAGTTCAGATGGAGCTCAGGTACCGCGACGGATTGAAACACCCTTTGATCAAGGGGATCAGGGGAAGGGGATTGTTCCTTGCTGTGGAGCTGGAAGAAGGGGTGAATGTGGCCCGGTTCATTTCACACGCTTTTGAGAACGGACTGGTGATTGACCAGTTTCTCTTCTCGGATGATTCGTTCCGGATCGCTCCGCCATTGATTATCTCCAGCGAAGAGGCTGATGATTCTATTGAAAGAGTACTGGCTACCCTCGACTGGCTGATGAAATAAGAAAATGAAAGATTCTTCGTTCATACTTTAATATGGCCAGACCGTTTACCATTCTGATATCACTCTTTTTTGCTGTTTCGATTCAGGCACAGAAGCCCGAATACCTTGCACTGGTAAAGTCGGAATTGCACCTTCAGGAACTGTTTAACCAACTCTATTCCGACACTCTGTCAGATATGGAACCGGTGCTTGATTCCATCAGGGCGGTGATCAATTTAACCCTGTCGGGACCGGGTTCCATGGACTTTCCCTGGAGTGGATTGAACCGGATAGGAATTGTTACTTCTGAGGACAAAAGGGTCAGGGTCTTTACATGGCATGTGATGGATGATCCTGATCATTATCGTTATTTCGGATTTCTACAGGTGAGTTTGAAAAAGCGGAAAGTCAAACTCTATGAACTGAAAGACAATGGCAAAGCCCAACGGGGAATCATGAAACTGGACCAATCCACTGAAGAGTGGTACGGGAAGTTGTATTACCAGGTCCTAAGCAACCGGTACAGAAGAAAAACCTATTACACCTTGCTTGGAATGGACTTTAACGATTCGCGTTCCACCATCAAGAGTGTAGAGGTGATTGCAATTCAGCGGAACCAGCCCAGGTTTGTGAAAGAATTATTTTTTAACGGTCGAGATAAAGTCGATCGCCTGGTGCTTGAGTACGCCGACCAGGTAGCCATATCCGTTCGCCACGATCCGGATCTGAAGATGATCACCTTTGACCACCTTGTGCCGTTCCATCCCATCTACAAAAACAATTTTGAATTCTACGGTCCCGATGGCTCATACGACGGACTTGAGTTTTCCGGCGGACTCTGGACCTACCGCAAAGATATCGATGCGAGGAACATTGACTGACATTACGTCAGTTTAATTCGATTGGCATATCATTTGTCACACTGGTGACCGGATGTAAAACCTAAAATTTGTTGAACGATGCAGAAAGGTAAGATCAATGTTACCACGGAAAACATTTTTCCAATCATTAAGAAATTCCTCTATTCGGACCATGAAATATTCCTGCGCGAACTGATATCCAATGCAGTGGACGCTACCCAGAAACTCAAAACTCTTGCTTCGGTGGGAGATTATAAAGGGGAATTGGGAGACCTGACCATCAGGGTGGATGTAAATAAGAAGAAGAAAACCTTTACCGTGACCGATGCTGGGATCGGTATGACTGCCGAAGAGGTGGAAAAATACATTAACCAGATCGCTTTTTCCAGTGCAGAAGACTTCATGGAGAAGTACAAAGATGACAGCAATGCCATCATCGGACATTTTGGCCTGGGCTTCTATTCCTCTTTCATGGTTTCTGACAAAGTGGAGATCTCTACCCTCTCCTGGAAAGAGAAAGCCAAGGGAGTAGCATGGAGCTGTGACGGCAGTCCCGAATTTACCCTGGACGAGACCGACAGGAAAGATCGCGGAACCTCCATCACCCTTCACCTCGATTCTGACAGTACGGAGTTCCTGGAGGAGAACAAAATCAATGAACTACTCGGCAAGTACTGCAAGTTCCTACCCGTAGAGATTGCTTTCGGCAAAGAGAAAGAGTGGAAAGATGGCAAGGAGGAGGAGACAGATAAAGACAATATCATCAATGATACCAAGCCCTTGTGGACCCTGCCCCCTTCAGAGGTAAAGGATGAGGACTACAATGAGTTCTATCGCAAACTTTATCCCATTGGAGATGAGCCGCTGTTCAATATTCACCTGAATGTGGACTATCCGTTCACCCTGACCGGGATTCTCTATTTCCCTCGCATAAAGAACAACATCGAGATACAGAAAAACAAGATTCAGCTTTACAGCAACCAGGTATTTGTGACAGACTCTGTGGAGGGGATTGTATCCGAGTTCCTCACCCTGCTTCACGGGGTGCTCGATTCGCCAGATATCCCCTTGAATGTTTCAAGGAGTTTTCTGCAGAGCGATTCCAATGTAAAGAAGATATCTTCTCATATTACCAAGAAGGTGGCCGACCGGCTGGAGGAGATTTTCAAAAACGACCGTGAACTGTTCGAAAACAAATGGGACGATCTGAAGCTGTTTATAGAATACGGAATGTTGTCGGAGGAGAAGTTCCACGAACGTGCCGAGAAATTTGCCCTGCTGAAGAATGTGGATGGAAAGTACTTTACACTGGCGGAGTATGAAGAGCTGATCAAGGGGGAGCAGACCGATAAGAACAAAACCCTGGTTTACCTCTACGCCACTGACAAAGATGAGCAGTTCAGCTATATCGAAGCGGCCAAAGCCAAAGGGTATGACGTGTTGCTGATGGACGGACAGCTGGATACCCATTTCCTGAACCACATGGAGCCCAAGTTGAAGGAATCCCGGTTTGCCCGTGTCGATTCAGATATCGTGGATAAACTTATTGAGAAGGATGAGACAAGGGAATCCAAACTTAATTCCGGACAGCAGGCCGATCTTACTCCTGTTTTTCAGGCACACCTGCCCGGACAGGAGATGACCTATTTTATAAGCTATGAATCGCTTTCAGAAGAGGATCAGCCTGTGATGATTACCCAGAGTGAATTTATGCGCCGAATGAAAGACATGCAGGAGATGAGCGGACAGGCTTCCATGTATGGCAACATGCCCAACTCATACAACCTGGTGGTGAATGCCAATCACCCGCTGGTGAACAGGATTGCCGAGCAGACAGAGAAGAAGCTGGGCAAAAAGCTGGATGAGCTGCGTGGTGAGAAGACAGGACTTTCGGAAGAGCAACAGCTGCTTGAAAAAGCAAAAGAGGGCAAGAAGGAGGAGGAGATTCCCCAGAGTGAGAAGGACCAGATGGAGGATGTCAACAAGAAACTGGGTGAGTTGGAAGATAAACGAATCGAGATGCTGAAGAAACATGGCAAGGGTCAGAAACTGGTAAAACAGCTGATCGACCTTGCACTGCTTGCCAACAACCAGTTAAAAGGAGAGGAGCTGGCAGCCTTTGTGAAAAGGAGTGTGGACCTGATTAAATAGTATTTAGAAAAAGAGTGTTTTAACCTCCTTTTTCAGGTAGTCGATGGCAACCTGGGATGGGGGGTTATTTAATTCTGTGAGCCGCTCCAGGATCAGTTTGCCAAGGGTGGGGCCGGATGCATCGGGCTTTACTTCTTTGGCAGTTTCGTTCACCAGGTTGATCACCTGGTTTTTGGCCACCTTGATTTTATCCCACCCCTCGGTACTGATGTAGGTCTGCTGCGCAATGTTGTGTTCAAATTCAGAAGTGATGTTGCTTAAAAGTTCCTGCTGCAATTGCCTGGCGGTGTATTCTGAACGGCTTATCCTCAGGATCATGCTTTCAGGTGAAATTCGCTCCAGCAACAGGATACTGCGCTCGTAGGCCTGCAATTGCACCGGGAGAATGTCATCGGTGATGTGCATGTTGAATTCGTTTTTTCTCCTTTTATCTTCGTTGCGCGACCAGTTTCGGAGCATCACCAAAACAGTCAGAAAAACCACCAATGCAGGCAGGGTATACTTAAGGATTTCAAGCAAAGCTTCCATGTTGATTATTTTTTGAAACTTGATCTATGCAATATTAATGCAAATTATCACGAAAATAGTACTTTTAGTCTCTGAAATACCATTGTCCACTTTTAAAAACATTTGTCTATGGAACAACTTTCAGCAAGAATTAATGCCCTGGCTTCTTCGGCGACCATCGCCATGAATCAGAAAGGCCGGGAATTGAAGGAAAAAGGAGTTGATGTGATCAACTTGAGTGTAGGTGAACCTGACTTTATTACCCCCGAACACATTAGGGATGCCGCCAAAAAAGCTATCGATGGCAACTGGCACCATTATGCCCCGGTAGCAGGGTACCCCGATCTGCTGAAAGCCATTGTGGATAAATTCAAACGGGAAAACAACCTGGATTATAAGCCCTCCAACATCATGGTAAGCGTGGGAGCCAAACATTCCCTGGCCAATGTGATGATGTGCCTTATCGACAAGGGCGAGGAGGTGATTGTTCCCGCCCCCTACTGGGTTAGTTATGCCGAACAGGTAAAGATTGCCGAAGGGGTTAATGTGGTATTGGATACCACAGTGGAAGATGAATTTAAAATCTCCCCCAAACAGCTCGAGGATGCCATTACTCCGAAGACCAAGGCATTGCTACTCTGTTCTCCTTCCAATCCTACTGGTAGTGTCTATACCAAAGAGGAGCTTGGCGAACTGGCGGCAGTATTAGCCAAATATCCTCAGGTTTATGTGATCGCCGATGAGATTTATGAGCATATCAATTTTGTGGGTGGCCACGAATCCATAGCACAGTTTGAAGAGATTCGGGACCGTGTGATAATTATCAACGGTGTTTCCAAGGGATATGCCATGACCGGATGGAGAATTGGCTACATGGCCGGACCCGATTGGCTGGTAAAGGCGTGCAGTAAACTGCAGGGACAGATGACCTCAGGGGCTACTTCCATTGCCATGCGTGCTGCTCTGGAAGCACTAACCGGTGACCAATCCTGTGTGACCGAGATGCGTGATGCATTTCTGCGCCGCCGCGACCTGATTCTGGGTCATGTCCTCCAGATTGAAGGGGTAAAGTGTCCAAAACCGGGCGGGGCTTTCTATGTGTTCCCGGATCTGAGCGCCTATGTTGGAAAATCGGTGGATGGACGCAAAATTGAAACCGATATGGACCTCTGCATCTACCTGTTAGAGGTAGGTCATATTGCTACGGTTCCCGGATCTGCATTTGGAGCTCCCGGGTGTGTGAGGATCAGCTATGCCAACTCCGATGAGAACCTGGAGAAGGCCATGCAGAGACTGAAGGACGCGCTGGCAGCGTTGAGTTGAGCCTCAGGCATTGTTTAAACGGCGCTGATTTTTGTTGCGAGCAACAAAAAGTAGGCGCCTTATTAGAAATACCTTTCGGCTTATATTAAGACGCTGACAGGGTTTATGAGAGGAGAAAGAAATAAACCGCTTCGGGAGACCGGGCGGTTTTTTTGTGAGTAAGGATCGGGGTTTGCACTATGCTGCCTGATTGATTGGCCTGAATCCCGCTCGCGCATTAACATTATCGAATGGTGTACGATTTCGAACACTCCTGTCTCGCTTTCGTTCAGAATCGCTGTTCGTTAACAATTGTAGGAAATCGTATTAATATACATGAAATCAGATTAATACAGAGTTTGGCACGCGTATTGTTAATTATCTGCCAGAACAATAAAACAAAACGCAAGAGTCATGAAAACATCAAAACTTTTTTTAAGCATCGCACTGGTTGCCCTGACAGCAATTACATCCGGGAGAATCTCTGAACCCATCACCGGGGAAGAATGTTGCGCTTCCGATGTAGTATACGAACAAGCACAGGATCTGGAAAACTGGATGTCAGTACCTTTCGAGTACAGCATGATGGAAAGTGACCTGGATCTGGAAAGCTGGATGTCTGAACCTTTTGAGTACAGCTTTATGGAAAGTGACCTGGTTCTGGAAAACTGGATGTCTGAACCTTTTGAAGCAAGTGTAGAAGATGAGGTACTTTCGATAGAGTCATGGATGACTACCCCATTCGAGAATACTGAAGATACCAAGGTTGAGGATTGGATGATTGCAGCCTGGATCTAAAAGACATTATGACCTTGCGTTTCTATTATATAAGCAGGAACCGTCTCAAACGAGGCGGTTTTTTTGTCATGTGTGTAATTCAGTCAGAGTGCCGGTGCAGATAAGATGGTGTTTAGCCAGTTTGTCGGCAATGTAATTGACCCATTCAATCAGGTCGGGTTTCCGATTGTCGTGTGCCACCAGGGCCACGGTTTTCACTTTCTCCATGGATGCAAAGATAGGTCCGGAGAATGAATTCTGTAACATTTGTAGATAAAGATACGTTATCTTAACGGCTATGTTTGAAAGAAGACGGACGAAACGAATAGGTAAAGGGGTGCGAATCTCTATGTCGATGGTGTTCCTGGGCCTGGTGGTTATGGTGATACTGGTCTACAAACTTTACTCGAGGATATTTGTAACAAATGTGTCCATGGAGGCTGAGCAGGAACTCTTCTATATCCCAACCGGATCCGGATTTGAGTTTGTGATGGATGGTCTGGAACAAAAGGGCATCATCGAGAATCAGAAATCGTTTCGTTGGGTGGCACTTAAGAAAGAGTATGACAAGAATGTAAAACCCGGTCGGTACAAGATCCGCAATGGCCTCAGCAATAATGACCTGGTCAATATGTTGAGGTTGGGAAACCAGGATCCTGTGATGGTGGTGTTTAATAATGTGAGATCGCTGAACCACATGGCCGGTAAGGTAGCTAGCTATTTTGAGACCGATTCGGCCGCTTTTGCTGAGTACCTGGTGGACAGTGAACTACCCTCGATGTATGGGTTTGATGGCGCCACCTTTACTTCCATGTTTATTCCTGAGACCTATGAGTTTTTCTGGACCACTTCTCCGGAAGAGTTTGCAGAACGAATGTACCGGGAGTATGAGCTTTTCTGGGACGGGGAGCGGGACCGCAAGGCCAAAAAGCTTGAATTGACTCGCGAAGAGGTAGTCACCCTGGCCTCTATTGTGGACGAAGAAACTTTGTACAACGATGAGAATGCGAAAGTGGCAGGCCTCTATTTGAACCGCCTGGAGGATGGGATCCCTCTGCAGGCTGATCCTACCCTGAAGTTTGCCCTGGGTGATTTTTCCAGGCAAAGGATTCTGAACAAGGACAAAGAGATAGATTCTCCATATAACACATACAAGTTTAAAGGGCTCCCACCGGGCCCCATCACTATTCCTTCTGTATCGGCTATTGACGGGGTATTGGACTTCGAGAAGCACAATTATCTCTTCATGTGTGCAAAGGCAGATTTCAGCGGTTATCATGCATTTGCACGTAGCTATTCGCAGCACCAGAAAAATGCGAGAGAATATCAGAGAGCGTTAAACAAGCGAAGAATATACCGTTAAATAAGCTTGACCTCACGCTCCAGAAGAACCCCAAATTTCCGGTCAACATCCTCTACGATCTGTTCTGAGAAGTCATAGATTTCCTGGCCGGTGGCTCCCCCATAGTTCACAATCACCAGTGGCTGAGAGGGCCATGTACCCACATTCCCCACCTTATGGCCCTTCCATCCGGCCTTCTCAATTAGCCAGGCAGCAGGTATCTTAACCCGGTTCTCTTTATCCGGATAGTAGGGTACATCGGGGTGTTCCACCCTGATGCAGTTGTATATGGCCCTTCCCACCATGGGATTCTTAAAGAAACTGCCGCCATTCCCAAACTGGGCAGGATCGGGCAGTTTTGAGTTTCGGATTTGGATTATGACCTTTCGAAGGTCCCCGGGCGATTTTCCTTTAGCTTCTGCAAAAGCGGTCCGGACCTTCCCGTAATCAAGCACCAGATTCGGGCTCCTGTTCAGACGGAATGTTACATGAGTTATAATATATCTGGCTGGACTTTCATTTTTGAATATGCTGCTTCGGTAGCCAAATTTGCATGCCTGCTTATCCAGTTTCACCATCTTTTTATTCTGCAGATCCCATGCCTCCAGCCAGGCAAAGCTCTCTTTGAGTTCCACTCCATATGCCCCGATGTTCTGAATTGGTGCAGCTCCCACCGAACCAGGAATCAGGGATAGGTTTTCCAGTCCGTACCACCCCTTCTCAGTGGCTTGGTGAACCCAGTGATCCCAGTTTTCAGCAGCTCCTACCCGGATCAGCAGCTGCTCCCCTTTATCTTCCACCACTTCAATCCCTTTTATGCCGGGATTGATCACTACTCCTTTAAAATCGCTCGTGAACAGAATGTTACTCCCTTCTCCAATGACCAGCAGGGGAAGCTCCCGGATCTCATCCCGATCCAGGATAGCGGTCAGAGAATCCAGGCTGGACGGTCTGCAGAACCAGGCCGTTTTGATCGCGATGCCAAAGGTATTCAGCTTTTGCAGGGAAAATTGGTGATGTAGATCTGCCATTAATGGTGCATAATGTTGGGATCCCGTAAATATAAGAATGATTTGTTCCGATCCCATGACTGGATTTTCCTATCTTTAAAATCTTTGTTTATCAGCCTTGAAAAGAGTCTATATATCGGTTATCAACGACCTGGCTACTGACCAGCGGGTACATCGGGTGGCAAAACTACTTGCCGGTGAGGGTGTGGAAGTAAGCTGTATCGGACGCAGGCTACGCCACAGTCCCGAACCCGAAGAAGCCCCATTTCAGATAGCTCGCTTCCGGATGCTGTTCACCCGGGGCCCTCTTTTTTACGCCTGTTACAACTTGCGCTTGTGGTTGAAACTGCTGTTTGCCAGGAAGCCGGACCTTTTGATTTCCAATGATCTGGATACTTTGCCGGCCTGCTATATGGTCAGCAGGATCAGGAGGGTCCCCCTGATCTACGACAGCCATGAACTGTTTACCCAGATGCCCGAACTGATCAGGCGAAAGCGGGTGCAAACGATCTGGAAATGGATTGAAAGGAGGCTGGTGCCACGGGTCAAGTTTGCGGTGACGGTAAGTTATTCCATAGCAACCATCTACAGAAGGTTGTATGGTACCCGTTTCAGGGTGGTGAGGAACGTGCCGGAAAGCTTAGATTGTAGCCTGCGGGAATCGATCAGTGATGGGAAACAGGGAGTGCATATTATCATTTACCAGGGTGCACTAAATGTGGGCAGGGGGCTCGAGTTAATGATTGATGCCATGCAGTATGTGGAAGATGCACGCTTTGTAATAGCAGGAACCGGGGACATCGATAATGAACTTAAACGGAGGGTTGAGCAGAGAGGTGTGGACGATCGAGTTGAGTTCAGGGGGAGGTTGTTACCGGGGGAACTCACCCCGCTTACCATGCTGGCCGATCTTGGGATATCTCTGGAGGAGGACCGGGGATTAAATTACCGTTATGCACTGCCCAATAAACTGTTTGATTATATCCAGTGCCGTGTCCCGGTACTTTGTTCGTCACTGCCCGAGATGGCAAGAATCGTTGAATCATACGGAGTGGGTATATCCACCGGGGAGAGGGATCCCGAAAAACTGGCGGGGATCATCAGGTACATGCTTAAGGAGCGGTCAGCCGGTTCCTGGAAGGAAGCATTGGACCGGGCAGCAGAGGAGCTATGCTGGGAGAAGGAATCTATAGCCTATCTGGATTTGCTGAAAGAGTGCGGGGTAATCAGCCACCAGTAATAACAAAAGTCAGCACATTCCGTTATATTCCTATATTTTTAAACGAAATGATGAGCATGATTAAGACAAATGCCTTTATCCTCTTACTGCTTCTCTTTCCGGCAGTGATCAATGCGCAGGTCAGTTTTATTGAAGTAACCACCCTTCAGGAGATGGAAGCGGCTCAAAAACGGGCTTCTGACCAGATGCTTATGTTGTTTGTGGATGTGTATGCCACCTGGTGCGGACCGTGTAAAATGATGGACAAGCAGGTATATACGGATCCTGCAGTGGCTGACTTTATGAATGCCAGGTTTGTAAATGTTCGTCTCGACGGAGAGTGCGAATACGGAAGGCAGTATGTGGTGGAGCAGCAACTGGAGGGTTATCCAAGCATGTTTATTTTTAGTGACGATGGCGATCGGGTAAGCAAGGTGGTGGGATTCACCCCGGCAGAGGAGCTGGTGGCCTCACTGAAATTAACCGCAGAGGGGTATCAGAAAGTAAAGAAATACAGGGCCAGGAATATGCAGGGAACTTTGGAAGCTGAAGCATTTGCCGACTACATCACTGTGGTTAGGGAGATGGGAAACCTGGAGGAAGCCGACAAACTGGCCGGTGAGTATATGGAACAGGTGATGGACCCCAGGCTTTCGGACAACGATATCAGGGTGGTGGCATTCCACATGGACCTGGAGGATACCTGGTGGAGCACTTTTTCATCTGACCAGAACCGGTTAAAACGGATTTTGGGTGAGGATTATCTGCCAGCCATGGAGAAGATCTATAACAACACACTGATTAAGGCGGTGGAGGAGGAGCGCATCGATCTGATCAGCAAAATGGCCAATGAGCTGTCTCCCCTGGTGGAGGATGAGACCGGTTCGTGGGACCTGAGGTCCCTCCCTTTTATTCAATATTACTACTACTCCAATAGATCCGGGGAATTGATCGCTTATGTGGATCAGCGCTTTTCCTCAGACCGGAAGGGTGACCACCGGTGGCTCTACGGGGCTGCATCACAGATTACCGATATGGATCAGCAGTACCAGACAGAATCGCTGCTGAAGAAGGAAGCCGAATGGTTTGCTGCGTGCATCGAACTGGCGGAGCACTTCGATTACTATTTTTACCAGGGGATGGTGCTTTTCTTCCTGAAGGAGCGTGAAGAGGCAAAGGCCTCATTTTTGAAGGCGGAATCGCTGGCTGCCACCCTGGAGCAGCAGGAGATGATTGCACAGGTACTTGGATTTGTCAACACCCAGTAACCGGGCGATGTTGTGATTCTGACGGGGATAACCTATTTTTGGACTTTCCAACCACTAAATTGCTTTGCCATGAAATTCAACTTAAGCCTGCCCCTGATACTTGCTTTACTGGCCTCCTGTTCGGGAGGATCAGGTGATCTTGCCAGAAATGGATTAAAAGGGAGTGTAAAGGAAGTAAGGGAGTTTCAGTGTGATCCAACCTATGAAAATGAGCTTTGGGTGGCAAGTTCCACCTGCGCCAACGGCTTCAGGGTGGTGGAGTACGATGCGGAGGGGAATTATCTACGTTCATTGACCCTTAGCGATCGTGGAGATACCCTCGCGATGACTACTGCTAAGAGGGAGAATGGAGAGATGGTAGAGGAGATCTACTACTCCAGGGAGTATATGACACCCAAACATTCGAGGCTTGTGCCCGTTTCAAGGACAATCATGGACCGGGTCTCTGACAACCAGGTGAATTTTGAGATCTGGCAGAAGGATCAGCTGCGGTTTGAGGGAGCTACTTACTTTGATTCAAAGGGACGGGTAGACCGGCAGGTACAAGTGGTCAACAACCGTGAGGTGATGGTTCACAATGTGTATGAGAAAAACTTCCTGGTAGAGATATACCAGGTGGAGATGGATGGCTCACGTTCAGGCACACAGCAGTATGAATACGGCGAATTTGATGAGAAGGGCAACTGGACCCTTCGCCTGGTCTTTTCAGGAGAAGAGAAGATCACCCCCGAGCTGGCCATCACCCGTGTACTTGAATACTATTGATGGAGTGTTAAATATCCAGTAAAAATTGTTCGGGCGACTGTTCACCGAAAATCATTCGCGCCGGTTCTTCCAGTAGCTCTTTTACCGTAAGCAGAAAACTGACCGAATCTTTACCATCGATCACCCTGTGGTCGTAGCTCAGTGCGATATACATCATGGGCCTGATCTCCACTTTCCCGTTGATGGCCACCGGTCGTTCTAAAATATTGTGCATTCCCAGGATCCCTGATTGGGGAGGGTTCAGAATGGGGGTAGAGAGCATGGATCCATAAATGCCGCCATTGGAGATGGTAAAGGTTCCTCCACTCATCTCTTCAATACTGAGCCGTGCTTTGCGGGCTCTGCCAGCCAGGTCGGCAATTTTTCTCTCGATTTCAGCCAGGCCGAGAATTTCAGCGTTCCTGACCACCGGTACCATCAATCCCTTATCGGTCTGAACAGCAATACCGATGTCGCAGTATTTTGGTGAGACCACCTCTTCGCCATCCAGGTAAGAGTTTACCGACGGAAACTGCCTCAGAGCTTCAGTGACAGCCTTTGTAAAAAAAGACATAAATCCGAGCTTGATTCCGTACTTCTCCACAAACTGCTCCTGGTATTGTTTGCGGATGGCCATGATGGCGCTCATATCTGCCTCATTGAAGGTGGTGAGCATGGCTGTTTCGTTTTTTACTGCCACCAGTCTTTCAGAAATTTTCTTCCTGAGCTGACTCACTTTCTTATGCTCCTCCTCCCTGGACACCTCCTCCTGCTTTTGAGGAATGGCTGAAGAAGCGCGGTGCGCCATCACCTGCTTCACATGGTCGGCGGTGATCTTTTTTAAGCCCTTGATGATATCATCCACCGACAGACCCTCCTTATCCATCATCTGTTTTGCCACGGGGGTGGCTTTTACCACATCGTGTTCCGGTTTGGTTTCTGGAGAAGTTTTTGGCGTGGTGATCGGTGCCGGTGCCGGGGTGACCGGTGTCTCTTTGGCTACGGTTGCCTGTGGTGGTTCAGGGGTGATCTCTGCCGGAGTGTCTGGTACCTCCACGCTGGTGTCAATGGTGGCTACCACAGCGCCTACCTGGACCGTTTCCCCCTCCTTTACCATGATTTTCAACTGCCCGGGTTGCTCTGCAATCAAAGGCAAAGTGGCTTTTTCAGATTCAATTTCACCAAGCTCCTGGTTTTTATTGACCAGGGCCCCGTCCTCTACGAACCAGGATGTCAGTTCTACTTCGGTGATGGATTCACCAGGACTGGGTATTTTAATCTCCAGGGCCATCTTATCTTATTTTGGGTTTCTCTTTTTCAAAATAGTAATGCTGCTTCAGAATCTCTTTCCGGGAACTCCCAACCATGCACTGCAGGCCGCAGTAAACATTCAGCAATTCGCAGGTGCATTCACGGAATACTTTGTCGATGATCTCCTTCTGGCTGATCTCGTGCAGCTTGAAAAGACCGGTGGCCGGACTACCTGAGGGCTGCCTTGTGACCGGGATGATCTCAATATCCTTCATGGCGTTCCTGATGTAGTACCAGGCGCCCATGTTTTCGGGTTCTTCCTGCACCCAAAGGGTGAGCATGTTGTTGCTGTATTTTTCCAGGATCCTTTTAATCTCTTTGTCGGGGAATGGGAAAATCTGGTCTAACCTGACCAGCGCGATGTCCTTTACCCCCAGTTTCTGTTTCCTGGCCAGCAGATCATAGTAGATTTTACCGCTGCAAAATACCACCCTTCGAACCTCATCCACCTCGTTGTCGCTGTCGTCAACCACCGGGATGAACCTTCCTTGCTCCAGGTCACCCAGACTGGAAATACATTTTGGATGACGAAGCAGGCTCTTGGGTGTAAATACCACCAGGGGCACGCGCGATCTCTTTTTCATATGGTTACGCAACGCATGAAACAGGTTGGCCGGGGTAGTGGGATTGATGATATGCATGTTGCAGCTTGCGGCCAGGCTCAGGAACCGTTCAATCCGGGCACTGGAGTGTTCCGGACCCTGTCCCTCGAAACCATGAGGAAGATAAAGCACCACACCGTTCATTACACCCCACTTTTCCTCAGCGCTTGATATGTACTGGTCAAGGATGACCTGGGCCACGTTGACAAAATCACCGAATTGTGCCTCCCAGATGGTCAGGCTCTTTGGAGAGGCCATGGCATAACCATATTCAAAGCCAAGGACACCGTACTCATTCAGAGGTGAATTAAATATCTCGAATGCGGCTTGATCTTTCTTGAGGTATTTTAAGGGGAAGTAGATTTCTGTGGTCTCCTCCATCACCATTCCGGCATGCCTGTGCGAAAAAGTTCCCCTGATGGAATCCTGACCGCTGATCCTGACCGGATAATCCTCCAGCAGAAGCGACCCATAAGCCAGCAACTCACCCAGTGCCCAGTCCAACCGGTTCTCATTAATCATTTTGGTACGCTCCTCCACCAGTTTGATGGTCTTCTTAAAGAATCCCAGGTCGTTCGGCAACGAGTTTATCTTCTCTGAAATGAGTTGCAGGGTCGGGGCTGGAACACCCGTTTCCACAGGCTCTTCAAAATCCTTCATAGTGGCATATTCCATGCCTTCCCACTGCTCCTCCATAAATTGCTGAATGGTTACCTTCTTTTTTTTCCTGGAGGCATTGAGACCTTTCTCCAGCCAGGTGTCAAGTTCGGCCTCGGCCTCAGCTACCTCCTTTTGCGACAACACACCATTTTGAATAAGTTCCTGGCTATACAGATCCCTTGGATTGGGATGCCTGGCAATGGCTTTATAGAGCGTGGGTTGAGTAAACCTGGGCTCATCTCCTTCATTGTGACCATATTTACGATAGGCCAGTATGTCGATAAATACATCCGTATGAAACAGCTGGCGGTATTCGAGGGCCATGCGCATCACATGGACCAAGCCCTCCACATCGTCTCCGTTCACGTGCCAGATAGGAGCCTTGGTCACTTTGCCCACATCGGTGCAGTAAGTGCTTGAGCGTCCATCCAGGTAGTTGGTGGTAAAACCTACCTGGTTGTTGATCACCAGGTGGATGGTCCCGCCGGTAAGGTACCCTTCCAGCTCAGACATTTGTACCACCTCATAGACCACGCCCTGTCCGGCGATGGCTGCATCGCCATGAATAATAATGGGTACCAGTTTGTTGTTATCTCCCCCGTACATGTGATCGATCCTTGCCCTGGAGACCCCCTCGATGATGGGTGCGGACGATTCCAGGTGTGAAGGATTGGGGACAATGTTCAGGATCACTTCCCTGCCTTCGGGGGTCCGGATGGTATTGCCGTATCCCAGGTGGTATTTTACATCGCCGAGACTGATCCGGTCTTCATAGGACTCACCCTCAAACTCCTTGAAAATGTAAGCCGGCGGTTTCCTCAGCACGTTGGCAAGTACATTGAGACGTCCCCGGTGTGCCATTCCAATATTGAACTCTTGTACTCCCAGCTCTGCACCGGTCTCTACCAGGTCGTTCAGTGCAGCGATCAAAATCTCGGAACCCTCCAGTGAAAACCGTTTTTGCCCCACAAACTTGTTGTGGATGAATTTTTCAAAACCCACCGCATTTTTCAGGTGGTGCCAGATCCTGGTTTTCTCTTCAGGCGTGAACACAGTCCTGTTGGAACCCTTTTCAATTCGCTCGGTAAGCCAGGTAATTTTTTCAGGGCTACGGATAAACATAAATTCCGAACCGATATGCCCGCAATAGGTAAGTTTCAGTTGTTCAACAATATCCCCGAGCTTTGCCCTGCCGGAACCAATTTCCCTTCCGGCATGGTAGGAAGTACCGAGCTTGGATTCTGAAAGACCATAATTCTCCAGGTCGAGTGTGGGGAAATATTTCCGGCGGGTGCGTACGGGGTTGGTCTCTGTGAAAAGATGTCCCCGTTTCCGGTAACCGTTGATCAGGTTCATTACCTTAAATTCCTCATCAAAGGTGAGGGATTCAGATTCGGGGTGACTGAAATCACGCCTTGCAAGGTCAAAACCCTGGAAAAAGTGGTGCCAACTGGTGTCAACTGAACCCGGGTCCTGCCTGTATTTTTGATAAAGCTCCTCGACGGCTTCCGAGTCAAGGTTCTGCAAAAAGGATAGGTCGTCCATATGCAACCAGATCAGATTTTTATACTAACAAAAAGGTATCCGTATTGTTCCTGAAAATACGCAATTTACCTGATCTCACTGAAATGTTTCATGAATTGCATCCGTTCAAAGGCTGCCGGGTCATCTCCGTAAGCTTTTGCAACCGTTCCCCGGAACTGGTCCAGCGACTCAAAATTTTTGTCCGTCATCCAATTATTGAGTCCTTGAAGCATCCTGGAGATCTGGTCCGGGCCATTCTTGTACAGGGTGGATGCCACCTGTACTGCCGAAGCCCCGGCAAGCAACATTTTTATCACCTCATCACCTGTATGAATGCCTGTTGAAGCAGCCAGATCACAGTTTACTCTACCCGACATAATGGCTATCCACCGAATGGTTTCATACTGCTCTTCACGGGTGGAAAACATATTGGCTGAGGTCAGTGCCATCTTTTCGATATCGATGTCGGGGGTATAGAACCTGTTAAACATCACCATGCCTGCCACGCCGGTCTCCGACAGAGCTTTTAAAGAGAGCCCCATGCGTGTGAAATATTTGCTCACCTTAATGGCCACCGGAATCTTCACCACTGCCAGCACTTTCTCAATGATCCTGAAGTAGGCTTTTTCAAATGATTTGTCTTTAAAATCAGCAGTATTCAGGAACAGGTTCAGTTCCAGGGCATCGGCACCGGCTTCTTCCATTTTTCTTGTAAAGTGGGTCCAGTCTTCGTTGGAAATGCAGTTGATGCTTCCGATGACCGGGATGGATACGGCTTTTTTAGCATCTCTGATCAGCTGCAGAAATTTCTCCAGGTTATCCTCCCGGATGTGAAGATCGATGTAATCGAGGGTTTCCGACAACCCTGAGTAGATCATGGGATTTTTTTTAGCCTCTTTCACATGCTGTGTTACATCCAACAGGATCTCCTCCTCGAAAATCGATTTTAGTACCACGGCTGCAGCACCGTTTTCTTCCAATTTTTTAATGCTGTCCAGGGTGCCGGTCAGACCGCTGCTTCCTGCGATGACTGGATTCTTCAGTTCCAGTCCCATGTATTTGGTTTTCAGATCCAATTTCTTTTTATTTTTGTTATTACAGTCTAGTTCTCTTTCAGGATGTAATCGTCATATTCAATTTCAAACCTCAGTTTATGCTTTGCCTCTTCCTGGGCGAGCATCAGGAATATCTCTTTCAGGGTGGGATGGTCGGTACGGCTGGCAAGATCTGAATAAAGTCTGAATGCAGCTTTTTCTTCTTTCATGGCTACGATCAGCGATTCCTGGTAGGTGAGATCGCCTCTTGAGGTATCAACCTCCACCAGGTAATCACCGATTTTCAGGTCCTGGATCTTCTTTTCAGAGACGGCAACCACACCTCCTCCTTTGATGGATTCAAGCTTCTTCTTATGGCCAAGCTCCTCTTTCGAAAACTGCTCGAAAACCTCCTGGATCTCCCTGTTCCTGCTTCTGGCAGCCAGACCGGCATACAGATCTGCAGCCTTCTGTTCACCTTCAATGGCGTAATCCAGGATGTCATCGATGGTTTTAAATTCGGTCATGTTTTCTTGTTTTGTGTGTGTAGTGCCTTTGGACCATGAAAATACAAAAATATGTTAGATCCTTTCATGTTTTTTCAGGGATTAAACTGCTTCCCGCATTGACAATTGTTTTTATTTATTCTTAATAACGCCTTATGATTATCAACATATTTTTTCAGAGTTTTTTCACTAATTTTGCATGTTTTAATGGTTACAGCAGCCTCTAAAGGTTTATAGCGTGGCCATAATGCGCATAAAAATCTTCTGATGAACAGGATTGTCGAAAAGGAATACTTCTCCGGTGCAGTGGTCAAACTGGTAGTGAAAGCTCCTCGCATCGCAAAAAGCCGGAAAGCAGGGCATTTTGTGATCGTACGCGTGGGTGTGAAAGGGGAACGGATTCCGCTTACCATTGTAGATGCAGATGTTGAAAAGGGTACCATTACACTGATCGTTCAGAAAGTGGGTGTCACCTCCATCAAACTATGTAACCTGGAGGAGGGTGATTTCATTACCGATGTGGTGGGGCCCCTGGGTGAACCCACCCATATTGAAAAGGTGGGCACCGTGCTTGCTTGCGGAGGCGGGGTAGGTGTGGCCCCTCTGCTCCCCATTGTGGAAGCTTTAAAAAAGGCTGGTAATAAAGTGATCACTGTGCTGGCAGCCCGGAAGAAGGAGCTGATCATCCTTGAAGAGCAGATGCGCACTCATTCCGACGAGGTAGTAATCATGACCGATGATGGATCTTACGGCAAGAAAGGACTGGTTACCACAGGCATGGAGGAGGTGATCAAGCGGGAAAAGGTGGACCTCTCGGTTACGGTGGGCCCAGCCATAATGATGAAGTACTGTACAATTCTTACGAAGAAATATGACATTCCGACGGTGGCCAGCCTGAACACCCTGATGGTGGATGGTACGGGAATGTGTGGAGCCTGCAGGGTTACCGTTGGTGGCAAAACAAAATTTGTTTGTGTGGACGGCCCCGAATTTGATGCCTTTGAGGTAGATTTTGACGAGATGCTTCTGAGGCTGGATTCTTACAAGCCCTCCGAATCCGAGGCATATGAATCTTTTTTGAATAAATACCGGAAAGCATGAACGAAAGTTTACTGGAATTCCTGAAGAAAGAGCGGGAAGCGGAATGGCGGATTGAACTCCGGTCTAAAATGAAGAACAAGGAGCGTACCCAGCTGGAACGCATCCACATGCCCGAGCAGGCGGCAGATAAAAGAAACAAGGATTTTTCCGAGGTGAACGAGGGATTAACTGAGGAGCAGGCCCTGTTCGAAGCCAGCCGTTGTCTTGATTGTCCGAAGCCCACCTGCATCACTGGATGCCCAGTAGGGATCAACATACCCAAGTTCATCAAAAAGATTGAATCCGGTGATTTTCTGGATGCGGCAAGGGTACTGAAGGAGACCAATGCCCTGCCTGCAGTGTGTGGCCGTGTGTGTCCGCAGGAGGTCCAGTGTGAGCAGGTTTGCTTCTATGCCCAGAAACTGGACAAACCCCCGGTGGCCATTGGTCACCTGGAGCGTTTTGCAGCCGATTACGAGCAGAACAGTGGAAAGATTTCCGTTCCTAAAATCACCGCAAAGAACGGGATCAAGGTGGCCTCCATCGGATCGGGTCCTGCAGGACTTGCATTTGCAGGTGATATGGCCAAGATGGGATATGATGTAACGGTTTTTGAAGCCCTCCACGAGATTGGTGGTGTGCTGAAATACGGAATTCCGGAATTCAGGCTTCCCAACCACATAGTTGATGTGGAGATCGATAACCTGGAAAAAATGGGGGTGAAGTTTGTGAAGAATTTCATCGTGGGGAAGACCGCCTCCATCGAAGACCTGAAAGAGGAAGGATTTACTGCCTTTATGGTGGGTAGCGGAGCCGGATTGCCAAATTTCATGCACATCCCCGGGGAAAACTACATTGGTATCTATTCATCCAATGAGTACCTGACCAGGATCAATCTCATGAATGCGGCCGATCCCGAATATGATACCCCGGTGATCAGCGGAAAGAATGTAGCTGTGATAGGGGGAGGAAATACGGCCATGGATTCGGTAAGAACAGCGAAACGGCTGGGTGCAGAAAGGGCCATGATCATCTATCGCCGTTCCATTGAAGAGATGCCGGCACGGGTGGAAGAGATAAAGCACGCCAAGGAGGAGGGCATTGAATTCCTGAACCTGCATAACCCCTTAGAATACTATGCGGATGAGCATGGAAGGGTTAAGAGCATGAAGGTCCAGAAGATGGAGCTGGGGGAGCCTGATGCATCAGGCCGGAGAAGACCCATACCCGTTGAGGGATCGGAATATATGATTGACGTGGATACAGTGGTGGTGAGCGTGGGTGTTTCGCCAAATCCGCTTATTCCCCAGAGCATGAAAGATCTGGATGTCTCCTCCTGGGGAACCATCATTGTGGATAAGGAGAAGATGCAGACTTCCAT
>JAGLPR010000173.1 GCA_023137255.1 Bacteroidales bacterium
CCGATGGCAATCACAGCCACATCGATGGGTACCCGGAAATTGGCACCCTCAATGGGAACAGGCCGCCTTCTCCCGGAGTCGTCGGGTTCTCCCAGTTCCATCTGGACACACTCCACCTCCTTCAGCCAGTTGTTGCTGTTTCCGTGGAATTCGGCCGGATTGGATAACAGCTGGAAGATGACTCCTTCTTCTTCCGCATGGTGGATCTCCTCGTCACGGGCGGGCATCTCCTCCCTGGAACGTCGGTAGACAATAATCGATTTTTCGGCCCCCAGCCTGAGTGCGGTGCGGGCACAGTCCATGGCTACATTGCCTCCCCCTACCGTGGCCACCCGTTTGCCTTTAACGATGGGAGTCTTGTACTGCGGGAAGAGGTAAGCCTTCATCAGGTTGGCCCTGGTCAGGTACTCATTGGCTGAGTAAACCCCGTTAAGGTTCTCCCCCGGAACGTTCAGGAACCAGGGAAGTCCGGCCCCGGTTCCCAGGAAGACCGCATCGTATTCATCCAGCAGCTCATCGATGCTCCTGATCATCCCGATCACATGGTCAGTATAAATTTTTACACCCAGTTTCTCCAGGTAGCTGATCTCCCTGAATACAATGGATTTGGGCAGCCGGAACTCGGGGATGCCATACACCAGTACACCCCCTGGTTCATGGAGGGCTTCGAACATATCTACCTTGTGACCCAGCCTGACCAGGTCGGCGGCCGCTGTAATCCCTGCCGGACCAGCACCTACGATCACAATTTTTTTGCCAGTTGATTTTGGCTTTGAAGGCAATTCAGGCTTTCCCTGCTCCGCTTCCCAGTCAGCCAGAAACCTCTCCA
The DNA here is from genome assembly GCA_023137255.1 of Bacteroidales bacterium. Lineage (GTDB taxonomy): Bacteria > Bacteroidota > Bacteroidia > Bacteroidales. Next base: position 830 of record JAGLPR010000173.1, read on the forward strand.
ACCTGCCGATGGCCACCGGCTCATTCTTTACCCCCACGATGCATCTCTGTTCGCACTGCTCCTCCTGTGGACAGACCCTTCCGCATATGGCAGGAAGGATGTTTTTCTCCTTGAGCCGGTTCACCCCCTCCCTGAATTTCTCCTGAGCGATAAAATTGATAAAGCCCGGGATATCGATCTCCACCGGGCAGCCTTCTATGCATTTGGGTTTCTTACACATCAGGCAGCGGTTGGCTTCCCACATGGCCTCCTCCGGGGAATACCCAAACGGGACCTCATCATAGTTCCTGACCCGTTCCTGCGGCGGCTGTTCCCGCATGGGAGTTTTGGTTGGACTAACTTTTGCCATGGTTGTGTCTTTCTCCTGAAATGATCTCCTCTTCCAGGTACGCTTTTCTTCTTGACAGGATCACATCCCAGTCCACTTCATGCCCGTCAAAATGGGGTCCGTCCACACAGGCAAACTTTGTGGATCCGTCCACTTCGATCCGGCAGGCCCCGCACATTCCCGTTCCGTCGATCATGATGGGATTCATACTAACGATGGTCTTTAATCCAAATGGCTTGGTAACCTGAGATATGCGGTACATCATAAAGGTACAACCCACAGCGAAAACCACGTCGTAGCCGGTCCCTGACTGCAGATCCTGTTCCAGCTGGTCATGGGCATGTCCTTTGAATCCCAGTGATCCATCTACTGTGGCGTACCTGACCTCGTCCGAGGCCTCCTCCAGTTTTTCATTCCAGTAGAGGAGGAAACTGCTCCGGGCCTCGGAGTAGCAGACCACCCTGTTGCCTTTTTCCCGCAGGGCCCTGGCAGCGGGGAAAATGCCACCGATCCCGTAACATCCTCCCACAAGAGCTACCTTACCGTACTTTTTTATTTCAAATGACTGTCCAAGCGGACCGGTAAGGGAAAAGATCTCATCGCCTGCATTCAGCTGTGCCAGGCTGTTGGTGCTTGAGCCAATATCCAGGAAAATGAATGAGATGG
>JAGLPR010000174.1 GCA_023137255.1 Bacteroidales bacterium
CAGGAGCAGAAGTGTATCGGCTTTTTCAATTTCAGAGAGTCCGGCAGGAGAATGGCGCATGCGAAACCTGTGGATCTGTTCCGGAATCTCCCGTACGGGATAGGAACCGTGCATGTCCACATTGTTGGATAACATGGCCTGCCTGGCAAATTTCTGCAGTGTGTAATTGTCCTCCAGGGTGTCCTGGCCGGAAGCGATCAGCCCGAAACCTTGTCCCTTTTGACCCTTAAGTTTTCGGGCGGTATATTCAATAGCCTCTTTCCAGGAGACTTCCACCCACTTATTCTCCCGTTTGATGAACGGGGCTGTGATTCTGGAAGGGTGGTCGTTGATCTCGGTGGGAAGGAATTTGCCGCGCAGGCAGAGCTGGGGTGGCCAGGTCCGCTTCCCGGGCCGGGGCCCGATCTGAATGATCTTTCCGTCCCGGGTATTGACATTCATATCGCATGCAACCGGGCAGATCACACAGGTGGTTTTCACCGACTTATCAGGAATACCCCTCCATTTTCCCATTTTTTCAGAGATGGATCCTGTGGGACATACATCCACACAGGCACCGCAGAATTCACAACCTGCCTGGACCTGGGATTCACCAAAGGCTGTCCCCACGATGGTTGTATTTCCCCTCTCCACGAAGGCCAGAACATGGCTGTTTCTCTCCTCATTGCAGATCCTTACACATCGTCCGCAAAGGATACAGAGGTTGTAATCCAGGCTGTAGAACGGATTGTCATTCACAGGTGGGATCCCCCTGTAGGTGATGGGGAATTTCATATCCTCCAGTTCCAGGAAATCCACCAGCTCCTGCAATTCACAGTCGCCGTTGCTGGTGCAGAAATTGCACCCGGTAATAGTGCTTACCTTCCTGGTGGTATGCATGAAATCGGTGCACTCCTTCTTATCCTTGCAGACAAGGCAGGTAAAGGGGTGTTCGGAAAGCGAGAATTCCAGGATCTCTTTTCTGAGCTTCTGCAATTCAGGTGAATTGGTCCGGATTACCATTCCTGGGACAATTGGAGTGGTACAGGCCGTTGGTGTTCCCTTCATATCCTTCACCTCCACAATACACATCCTGCATCCCCCATAGGGTTCCAGGTGCTCCAGGTGACACAGTGTGGGGATATAAATACCAGCCCTGGTGGCCGCATCCAGCACAGACTGTCCACGCCGGACATTCACAATTTGCCCGTCAATGGTAGCTGTCTGGTATGTGGTCTGCTTCTTCATTCAATGATGATTGCATCGCCGGCGATGGCGTCAAATCGGCATATTTCGTAACAGGCCCTGCACTTGATGCATTTGTCCAGATCCAGGAAATGGGGTTCGCTTCTTGGCCCTGTGATGGCACCCGTGGGACATACATCCACGCAGCGCTGACAACCGGTACATTTCTCCTTGATCACAGTGTACTCTACCAGGTCCCGGCACACAGCCGCACGGCATCGTTTCTTTTCCACATGCTCCTCATATTCCTCGCGGAAATACTTGAGGGTTGTGAGCACAGGATTGGGGGCGGTCTGTCCCAGTCCGCACAGGGATCCTTTCTGCACGGTTTCGGCGATCTCCTCCAACTTCCGGAGGTCGTCCAGTTCTGCATCCCCGCTGGTGATTTTTTCCAGCAGGACAACCATCTGCCTGGTACCGATCCTGCAGGGGGTGCATTTGCCACAGCTTTCCTGGCTGGTGAATTTGAGGAAGTATTTGGCCACATCCACCATGCATGTGTCCTCATCCATAATGATCAGTCCCCCCGATCCCATGATCGATCCAGCCTTTGAAAGGGATTCATAGTCAACAGGCAGATCCAGGAATTCCCCGGAAAGACAACCTCCCGAAGGTCCCCCGGTCTGTACGGCTTTAAATGTTTTACGGCTTCCCCCGCCTATATCATCGATGATCTCTCTCAGGCTGGTGCCCATGGGGACCTCAATCAATCCTGTACGTCTTATCTTACCTACCAGAGCAAAGGTCTTGGTGCCTTTGCTCTGCTGTGTGCCGATACCTGAAAAGCTTCCGGAGCCATTTCGGAGGATGGAGGGAACTGTGGCCAGGGTCTCTACGTTATTGATGTTGGTTGGACAACCATGGAGTCCGGATGCGGCAGGGTAAGGGGGCCTGCTGCGTGGCATTCCCCTGCGGCCCTCAATGGAAGCGATCAGGGCTGTCTCTTCACCACATACAAATGCTCCTGCACCCTCCTTGATGCGGATATTGAAGGTGAAACCGGTCTGGAGAATATCCTCTCCCAGAAGGTGTTGTTCATGTAGCCGGTCAATGGCATTCCGAAGCCGGTGGATGGCCAGCGGGTATTCAGCCCTGATGTAAATATAACCCTGGTTCGCCCCAAGGGCATATGCGGCTATGATCATGCCTTCCAGGAGTGCAAATGGATCACCCTCCATCAGAGAGCGGTTCATGAATGCACCGGGATCACCTTCATCGGCATTGCAGATCAGATACTTTGAATCGCCCTGGGCTTCACGGCACAGCTGCCACTTTATGTGGGTGGGGAATCCTGCCCCGCCTCTCCCCCTCAGGCCTGCCAGCTTCACTTCTTCAATGACCCCTTCCGGCCCCATTTCAAATGCCTTGAGCATTCCTGAAAATCCACCCCTGGCAATGTAATGATTGATGTTTTCCGGATCAATGATCCCGCAGTTTCTGAGTACAATCCGTTCCTGTTTCCCGAGCATGGCCTGATCCCAGAACGATTTCACACCATCCATGACCACACCGGGGTCTCCCAGGTGACCCAGGGGTTTCATCTTTGTACTGCCGTTCAACAGGTAGTCCGGGATCAGCTTGTCCAGCCTTTTCTCGTCCACATTATTAAAGCATACCCTTGGGTGCCCCGGTTTTCGGATGTCCACCAGTGGTTCCAGGTAACAGGGCCCGATGCAACCCACTTTCAGGAGTCTGGCCTGGATCTTTTCCTGTTGGATGATCATACTGGCACGCTCCCAGATCCGGCCGGCCCCTGAAGCGATCCCACAACTCCCCATCCCGATATAGATCACAGGTTCGGAAGAGTGTTCTAGTTGCTCCCACTCTTCCTGTGCCCGATTTCTGAGAGCCAGTAAATCATTCATATTTGGCCAGTGTTTCCTTCAGTTTGATTACCGACACGTTGCTGTAGATGGTTTCGTCAATCATCACCACAGGAGCAAGCGCACAGCAACCAAGGCATGCCACCCTTTCAAGATCGAACCTTCCATCCTCCGTGGTTTCATTGGGTGCTATGCCGATCTCGGAATGAAGTGCATTCAACAGGAAATCACCCCCCTGGACATGACATGCCGTACCCAGGCAAATTTTTATGGAGTGCCTGCCGGGTGGATTGAACTTGAACTGGGAATAGAATGAGGCTACTCCAAAGATCTCGCTTCTGGATATCCAGAGGTGGTTTGAGATCGAATTCAGTGCTTCCCCGGGTATATACCCTTCAGATCGCTGAATCTCCTGTAAGATCTGGATCAGGTTGCCTTTATTCCTGGATTCATATTTTTCAATGATCATAGGAATGGAACCATCCATACTGAAAGTATTAAAATTCAATTTATCCCAACTAAATATATAAAAAAAGAGGCCACGTCTCTTCAAATATATGGGTTCGGTGGGGTATTTATATCAAGTCTAAACCAGGAGGTTAAAGGGACGCGTTATAATTCTGAATGAATTACTAAACTCTTTTGGATTATTGTTGTTATACTCAAATCTGGGGGTCAGCATTTGTTTCCCGTAGTTTTAGATTTATTTAATTGTACCTGATTATCCTAAATACCTTATAAATATGACAATTGGCGTTCTCAGGGAAGGCGGAAAAGAGAACAGGGTAACCCTGTTGCCGGAACATATACCCTCCCTGGTTAAAAAAAATGTTACAGTGCTTATTGAGTCGGATGCCGGTTCGTCCTCCTGTGCCAGCAACGTGGAGTATGTGGATGCAGGGGCTGCAATACAGACCAGGGAGTATATACTTGAAAATTCAGATATAGTCCTGAAGATTAATCCGCCCCGAGAAGATGAGATGCCGAAAGGGAAGATCCTTGTTTCCATCCTGAACCCGTTGACCAATACTGAACTGATAAAAAAGCTGGCCGCGTCGAATGTAACTTCATTCAGTCTGGATATGATCCCCCGTACCACACGGGCCCAGGCGGTGGATATTCTTTCATCCATGGCCACCATTGCAGGTTATAAGGCCGTGCTGGTGGCAGCCAGTAAATTACCTAACTTTTTCCCCATGTTCATGTCAGCTTCAGGTACTATCAAACCATCCAGGGTCCTGATACTGGGCGCGGGCGTAGCCGGACTTCAGTCGCTTGCAACTTCAAGGAAACTTGGTGCCGTGGTGGAGGTGTTTGATGTGAGGCCGGCTGTTAAGGAGGAGGTTATGAGCCTTGGGGGAAAGTTTATTGAGGTGGAGGGTTCAAAGGACGATTCTTCAGCCGGAGGTTACGCAATTGAACAAACAGAAGAGTATAAAAAGAAGCAGGCTGAACTGATCCATAATCATGCCGCACAGGCCAATGTGGTTATATGTACAGCCCAGATACCTGGCAAGAAAGCTCCAATCCTGATCCCCAGAGCCACTGTTGATTCCATGAGCCCGGGATCTGTCATCATTGATATGGCTGCAGGTTCGGGAGGCAATTGTGAATTGACAAAAAAAGACGAAACGGTCATACACAACCGGGTCAGGATCATTGGAAATTCCGATTTTCCATCAAAGATGCCTGCTGATGCAAGCAAGATGCTTGGAAAGAATTATACCAATTTCCTGGATCTGATGATTGATAAGGACGGGAACCTGAACCTTGATTTCGAGGATGATATCCTCTCGGGCACCTGTATGACCAGGGACGGGGAGATAAGGAACGAGAGAGTCAGGGAGATTATCAGCTTTGAAAATTCCTGATGTTTTATAGTAATCTAATCTGAACATTTTAACAGAGAATTCATGGAAATCGTATTGCAATTTTTTTATAATAACAAGGATGCCATTTTTATCATCGCACTCACCATTTTCCTGGGGCTTGAGGTGATTTCCAATGTTCCTTCGGTACTGCATACTCCGCTGATGTCAGGAGCCAATGCCATCAGTGGAGTGATCATTATCGGGGGAATTATCCTGGTGGGACATGCCGACCTGGAGAACCTGACTGCAGGCTCCAACTTGCTGAACCTGGTGCTGGGTATTTTTGCACTGTTGTTTGGTACATTGAATGTTATTGGTGGGTTTGTGGTCACCGACCGCATGCTTGAGATGTTTAAAAAGAAGAAAAAATAGGTCGGGACCATGGATACACTGAACATAACTAACGGAGATATTATTCTCGAATTCATATACCTGCTTTCGGCCCTGTTTTTTGTGTGGGGCCTAAAATTACTCAGCAGTCCGGATTCTGCCCGTCGTGGAAATATGTGGGCCGGTGCAGGGATGCTTCTGGCCATGATTGCCACCATAGTGCTACACTGCGATAGTAGTGGCGATCCGATCAAAGGTGCTAACATTGCTATTATCCTGGGAGCCATTGCTTTCGGAGGGATCATTGGGGGATTGATTGCGCGTCGGATCAAAATGACCGCCATGCCGCAACTGGTCTCTTTCTTTAATGCCACCGGAGGTGCTGCTTCAGCTCTTGTGGCACTGATCGAATTTTCAAATCCGGAAAACCAGTCGGGACTGGTGACTCTGCTGGGACTGGTTATTGGTAGCATTGCCTTTAGTGGCAGTATGATTGCCTATGGAAAGCTGAACGGCAATGTGAAGGATATTTTCACCAAATGGATGACCTACATTAACCTGGTGATACTTGCGGGACTGGTTTTCCTTTTGCTATTTATTCTTTTCGGGAATGCTCCCGAAGAAACCAGACAGATTCTGGTCTATGTGTTGCTGGCTGGTTCCCTGGTTTATGGGGTCAGTTTCGTCATGCCTATTGGCGGAGCCGATATGCCGGTGGTGATCTCCCTGCTCAACAGTTTTACCGGAATCGCTGCGGCCATGGCCGGGTTTATCTACCAGAACCAGGCGATGATCCTGGGTGGAATCTTTGTGGGAGCTGCCGGGATGATCCTTACCCTGCTGATGTGTAAGGCCATGAACCGTTCCCTGATCAATGTGATCATCGGTGCATTTGGAGGTGGAGGAGCAGGTGTTGATCGAGAGAAAGGTATCGTCAAAGAGGTAAGTGCCACCGATGCAGCCGTCATGCTGAATTACAGCAGCCGTGTGGTCATCGTTCCCGGTTACGGACTTGCCGTGGCCCAGGCCCAGCACATCTGTAGTGAGATGGATGAACTGCTGGAATCCAATGGGGTTGAGGTGAAGTATGCCATTCACCCGGTGGCCGGAAGAATGCCCGGACATATGAATGTACTGCTGGCTGAGGCTGATGTGCCCTATGAAAAGCTGGTGGAGATGGACGAGATCAATCCGGATATGCCCAAGACCGATGTGGTGGTGGTGATCGGGGCCAACGACGTGGTGAATCCGGCCGCCCTGGACGATCCGTCGAGTCCCATTTATGGAATGCCTATTATCAATGTTCAGGAAGCCAAGAATGTAATTGTTATGAAACGTGGAATGGGGAAAGGTTATGCCGCCATTGAGAACTACCTGTTCTATGCCGACAATACCCGGATGTTCTTCGGCAGCGCCAAAGATTCACTCCAGAAACTGGTGACCGAGATCAAGGCACTCTAATCACTCTGAATTTAGTAAAGAGGTAGTAGAGAACATAACCAAAGCCGTGGAAACCTACCTGAAACAAAACGGGCTGGAAGCCTATATTGAAGGCTATGACTGGCAGTATAATGTGCTCATATCCGAAGAGCTGAATGCCTGGTGTATGCCTGCTGACCAGATTGCCATGTACGAAAGGATGAGACCATCAATCTTGTATTGAGTGCTCTTGGAATGGAGGCAAAAGGAGAAACTCGTCCTCCGGAATTCCTATCAATGCACCCCGATCCTGCCAACAGGATCAAGAA
>JAGLPR010000175.1 GCA_023137255.1 Bacteroidales bacterium
TGGCAATGATCTCTTTCTTCTGCTGCTCCAACTCCTCCTCGATCAACGCTTTGTGGGAAACCACAACGTTCTTGAATTCATGGTTGATCTTAACCACCTTGAATTCCATGTTTTTACCAACGTAAGCATCATAATCCCTGATAGGTTTCACATCAATTTGTGAACCGGGCAGGAATGCTTCAATTCCAAAGACATCAACGATCATACCACCCTTGGTGCGGCACTTGATGTATCCTTTGATCACCTCGTCCTGATCCAATGCCTGGTTAACGCGGTCCCAGGAGCGCATGGCACGTGCTTTCTTGTGTGAAAGCACCAGTTGTCCTTTTTTGTCCTCCTGGCTCTCCACATATACCTCAACCTTGTCACCCACCTTAAGATCGGGATCATAACGGAATTCAGAAAGTGATATAACTCCTTCTGACTTGTAACCAATGTTGATTACTACTTCGCGCTTATTCATTGTGATCACCAAACCATCGATCACCTCATTCTCGGCAATGGTAGAAAGGGTTTCGGAGTACATCTTCTCATATTTGGACTGATCTTCTGTGGTTTCAAGTTCATCCGCAGCAAACTCCTCCCAATCAAAATCTTTAACACCCGTATCCGATGATGAATCAGCGTTGGATACTTTTTTAGCCGTAGCTTTTTTTGGTTCCTCTGCTTTGGGTTGTTCTTCGGCTTTCGACTCAGTTCCTTCGGTTACTGCTTTGGGCTCCTCTTTGCTTTCAGCTTTGGGCTCCTCTGCTTTGGGTTCCTCTTTGCTTTCAGCTTTGGGTTCCTCTGCTTTGGGTTCCTCTTTGCTTTCAGCTTTGGGCTCCTCTGCTGGCACCTCAGTCGATGCGGTTTCAGTTACAGCTTCCACATTCTCTGCTTTGGCTGCAGTGGTCTTTTTACTTTGGTCACTCATCTTGGTAAAACCTTTAAAATTAATAAGTTAGACATTATATTTGTTCAAACAAGGCGCAAAGTTAAGAAATTGGACAATAATCCCCAAAAAAGAGGCGTGCAAAAGCCTGAAAAACCATCAATTACATCACTTCATGCCACAGAACCTCTGCAGTTCTCAGGCTACAGGGAAAAACTCAAATCCAGTTTACAATGGTTTGCATTAATAAACTAACTTTACATTTCGTTTAACTAATCCCTCAAAAAATGAAAATTGCAGTAGTAGGAACAGGTTATGTGGGACTGGTGTCCGGTACCTGTTTTGCGGAGACGGGTATCACTGTAACCTGTGTGGATATTGATAAAAAGAAGATAGAGGATTTACAGAAAGGGATTATTCCCATTTATGAGCCTGGACTGGAAGACATGGTAAAGCGCAATGTGGAGAAGGGCCTGTTGTTCTTTAGTACCAGCCTGGAAGAGAGCATTGTTGGTTGCGAAGCAGTATTTATTGCAGTCGGAACCCCGCCGGATGAGGATGGCAGTGCGGATCTGCAATATGTGCTGGGAGTCGCTGACGAAATCGGGCAGTACATGCAGGAGTACCTGGTGATAGCCACCAAAAGCACAGTGCCCATCAAGACCGCTGAGAAGGTGAGACAAAAGGTCTCCGATGCCCTGAAAAAAAGAGACAACAAACTTAAATTTGATGTGGCCTCCAACCCGGAGTTTCTGAAGGAGGGTGCGGCCATCAATGATTTTTTAAAGCCCGACCGGATTGTCATTGGCAGAGACTCGGAGCGTGCAGAGAAGATCATGAAAAGGCTCTATAAACCTTTCCTGCTGAATGGACACCCGATCATTTTCATGGATATCACATCTGCAGAAATGACCAAATATGCGGCCAACTCCATGCTGGCCACGAAAATCAGCTTCATGAATGACATTGCCAACCTTTGCGAAGTGGTTGGAGCCGATGTAAACATGGTGCGGAAAGGCATAGGCAGTGACGCCCGCATAGGCAATAAATTTATATATCCCGGTGCAGGTTACGGGGGAAGCTGTTTCCCCAAGGACGTAAAGGCGCTGATCAGGACCGGCGATCAGTACAACCGTTCCCTGGAAATCCTGAAAGCGGTAGAGTTTGTCAATGAAAACCAGAAGGCGGTCATCCCAGCCAAGATAAAGTCCCACTTCGGAGATTCCCTGTCCGGAAAAAAACTGGGAGTCTGGGGACTTTCCTTTAAACCCCATACCGACGACATGCGGGAAGCACCTTCACTCAGGATCATCGAGATGCTTATCGATGCAGGTGTGAAAATCAAGGCCTACGACCCCGTGGCCATGGAGGAGGGAAAAAAAATACTGGGTGACAGCATTACTTTCTGTGAAGATAAATACGAGGCGCTGATCGACGCTGATGGCCTGGTTGTGGTGACCGAATGGCCCGAGTTCCGGGTTCTGAACTACCATGTGCTGGAAAAACTGATGCGGGAGAAGGTGATTTTCGACGGGAGGAATATCTATGATTCCGAGGAGCTTATGGAACACGGTTTTGCCTATTACAGCATAGGAAAGCAACCTGTAAAACCCTGAAAAACATGAAACGCATCCTGATCACCGGCGGCGCCGGGTTTATTGGATCACACCTGTGTGAAAGACTTCTGGGCGAGGGCAACGAAGTGCTTTGCCTGGACAACTACTTCACAGGATCCAAAAGGAACATAGCCCATCTGCTGGAGAATCCCTATTTCGAACTGATCAGGCATGATGTTACCACCCCTTTTTACGTAGAGGTGAATGAGATCTACAACCTGGCCTGTCCCGCCTCTCCTATCCATTATCAGTACAATCCCATTAAAACCGTAAAAACTTCGGTGATGGGAGCCATCAATATGCTTGGTCTGGCCAAAAGGATCAAATCGAAAGTGCTGCAGGCCTCCACCAGTGAAGTGTATGGCGATCCCACGGTCCATCCTCAACCCGAATCTTATTGGGGCAATGTGAATCCCATTGGAATTCGCTCCTGTTACGATGAAGGGAAGCGATGTGCAGAAACCCTCTTCACCGATTACCACCACCAGAACAACGTAAGGATTAAAATCATCAGAATCTTCAATACCTACGGTCCGAAAATGCATCCCAATGATGGCAGGGTGGTTTCAAATTTCATTGTCCAGGCACTAAAAAATGAGGAGATTACCATCTATGGTGACGGATCTCAGAGCAGGAGTTTCCAGTATGTGGATGATTTACTGGAAGGCATGATCCGCATGATGGATACCGGTGATGAAACTACCGGGCCAGTCAACCTGGGCAATCCGGAAGAATTCAAAATTCTCGAGCTAGCCGAGCTTATTATCCAGATGACCGGATCGCGATCAAAGCTTACGTTCTTACCCCTGCCGCAGGACGATCCTGTGCAGCGCAAACCGGACATCAGCCTGGCCAGGGAGATTCTGAATGATTGGTCTCCCCGAGTGAATCTTGAAACCGGGCTGGAGAAAACAATTTCATACTTTGAAAAACTGATACATAAATAATATGAAGGGAATTATCCTGGCCGGAGGCGCCGGAACACGTCTACACCCCATCACCAAATCGATCTCCAAGCAGATCATTCCGGTGTATGACAAACCAATGATATATTATCCATTATCGGTCCTGATGCTGGCAGGCATCCGGGAGATCCTGATCATCTCCACTCCCGAGGATCTGCACCTGTACCAGACCCTGCTCGATGATGGCAGTCAGCTTGGAATCTCCTTAAGTTATGCTATCCAGCCTTCGCCCGACGGACTGGCCCAGGCCTTTCTTATAGGAGAAGAGTTTATTGGAAACAGCAGTGTCTGTCTGATCCTGGGCGACAACATCTTCTATGGGCATGGTTTCGGGAAAACTTTAGAAGAGGCAGCTGCACTTAAGGATGGAGCTCTGGTCTTCGGTTATTATGTGACCGACCCGGAGCGATATGGGGTGGTTGATTTTGACAATGACGGAAAGGTGCTGAGCCTGGATGAGAAACCTTCAAAGCCCAAATCCAATTATGCTGTAACCGGACTCTATTTCTACAGCAACGATGTCATTGAAAAGGCGAAATCGCTTAAGCCTTCAAAAAGGGGAGAACTTGAGATCACCGATCTGAACAGACTCTACCTGGAGGAGAAGAGACTACAGGTGAGAATCATGGG
>JAGLPR010000176.1 GCA_023137255.1 Bacteroidales bacterium
AAAATTTCCTGCATCGAAGAGATTGCATACCTGAAAGGTTTTATCGATAAAATACAGCTACTTATCCTGGCCGATCAGATGAGAAACAGCACCTACGGACAGTACCTGTTCAATATTGTGGAAGAGAGGCGCTTAGATTCACATATATATAGGATGGATGGAAATCAGGAAAACAGGCATTGAGGGATTGTTGGTTCTGGAACCCAGGGTATTTAAGGATCCTCGCGGATACTTCTTCGAAAGTTATCACAGGGAAGAGTTAAAACAGCATGGCGTGAAAAATGAATTTATCCAGGACAATCAGTCACGCTCCACGTATGGAGTCATACGCGGACTCCATTTTCAAAATGCACCCCATGCCCAGACAAAACTGGTGCGGGTCACCGAGGGCACCATATATGACGTGGCCGTGGACCTTCGTCGGGAGTCGCCTACCTTTGGTCAGTGGTTTGGTATTGAACTGAGTGCGGATAATTTTCTGCAACTCCTGATTCCCAAGGGACTTGCACACGGATTTTCGGTGCTGTCCGACCATGCCACCCTGTACTATAAATGCGATGATTACTACCATCCCCAATCGGAATCGGGCATTCGCTTTGATGATCCCGATCTGGAAATTGACTGGAAGATCGACCCTGGCAAGGCGATCATTTCCGAGAAAGACAGGAATCTGTCATATATTAAACAACTTAAATGATTGAACAATGAGTCATATTCTGGTAACCGGTGCTGATGGCCAGCTTGGACGCGAAATAAAAAAGATCCGGAACAGGTATTCACACAGTTACTCCTTTACCGACATCAAAGAGCTGGATCTGACCGATGCGGGTGCCATCTCAGCCTACCTGGCTGCCCAGCCTGCCGATTACATCATTAATTGTGCAGCGTACACCGATGTAGATAAGGCAGAAACTGACAAGGAGCAGGCCATGCGACTGAACCGCGATGCGGTTGCTAACCTGGTGCATTGTCTGAAGGAGTATCCCGGTACGCGGATGATCCACATATCCACCGACTATGTGTACAAAGATGATAAGAACCGTCCCCTGATGGAAGAGGATGCCACCGAACCATCCAGTGTGTACGGAATCACAAAACTGGAGGGGGATAAGATACTTCTGAATCATCCCAGGGCACTGGTGATCCGGACCTCGTGGTTGTTTAGTGTCTTTGGTAAGAATTTTGTCAAGAGCATGATCAACCGCATGGATCAACGCAGCGATCTGAAGGTAGTTTACGACCAGGTGGGAACACCCACCTATGCTGAGGATCTTGCCCAAGCCATCATGCAGATCATTTCAGATGTGGATTCGGGCAAAAAGGATTTCACCCCGGGCATCTTTCACTACTCCAATGAGGGAATCTGCAGCTGGTATGACCTGGCAATTGCAGTATGCCGGCTGATCAACTGCAGCGGTAAGGTCATACCTGTTGAAACACATGAATTTCCCACACCCGCTCCGCGGCCCGCCTATTCAGTACTGAACAAATCCAAGATAAAAAGGGTCTATGAAGTAAAGGTTCCCTACTGGAGGGACAGCCTGGAACAATGCATTAAAAATCTGCTATAACCTCATACAATACCTTACATGGATAATAAAGAGTTGCTGACCGTTGTAAAAGAGAAAGCTACCCGCTGGTTGAATGGTCCCATCGATGAAACAACCAGGGAGGCGATCCTCCAAATGATGAATAATAATGAGACGGAGCTGATAGAGAGCTTTTACCGGGACCTGGAGTTTGGGACAGGTGGACTCAGAGGAATCATGGGTGTGGGCACCAACCGCATGAATATCTACACAGTGGGAATGACTACACAGGGCCTCTGCAACTACCTGCTGGAGCAGTTCTCCCACAGGGAGGAGATCAGCGTGGCGGTGGCTCACGATTGCCGGAACAATAGTCCTTTATTTGCAAAAATCACAGCCCAAATCTGTGTGGCCAACGGTATAAAAGCTTACCTGTTTGACGATCTGAGACCCACTCCCGAATTGAGTTTTGCAATCCGGCAACTGGGCTGCCAGAGCGGAGTGGTGGTTACTGCATCACACAATCCAAAGGAGTACAACGGTTACAAAGTATACTGGGAGGATGGCGGACAGATCATCAATCCCCATGATGTAAACATTATCCGGGAGGTACAAAACATTAAATCGATCGGGGAGGTGAAATTTGGTGGTGACAGCGATTCCATCATCAAACTGGGCGAGGAGATGGATGCTCTATATATTGAAGAGGTGGTAAAACAATCACTGAACCCTGAAGTAATCAAAGCACATTCGGATGTAAAAATCGTCTACACCCCCATTCACGGAACAGGTGTGGTGATGGTGCCCAGAGCACTGAAACAACTTGGATTTACAAACATATACAATGTCCCGGAACAGGATGTGGTGGATGGCAACTTCCCCACCGTGGTATCCCCCAACCCGGAAGAGTCCGCTGCCCTAAACCTGGCCCTGAAAAAAGCTGACGAGGTGGGGGCCGACCTGGTCATGGCCACAGATCCCGATGCCGACAGGGTGGGAATTGCCGTAAGGGATGACCAGGGAAAACTGGTGTTGCTCAACGGGAACCAGACTGCAGCACTGCTTACCTATTATCTGCTCTCCCAATGGTCGGAACGCGGAAAGCTCACCGGCAAGGAGTACATCGTTAAAACCGTGGTTACCACTGAGCTGATTGCTGATATGGCCAGGCATTACAAGGTACCCTATTATGATGTGCTGACCGGATTCAAATTCATCGCTGATATCATTAAGAAGAATGAAAATAAGATGACCTTTATCGGCGGAGGGGAAGAGAGCTATGGTTTTATGATAGGTGATTTTGTACGGGACAAGGATGCAGTGGCTTCCTGCTCCATCATAGCGGAACTGGCTGCCTGGGCAAGGAGCCAGGACAAAAGTGTATATGATGTCCTGATGGACATCCACCTGAAATTCTCATTCTACCAGGAGTCGCTGATCAATGTGGTCAGAAAGGGCAAATCGGGAGCAGAGGAGATCCAACAGATGATGGCCGGCTTCAGGAAAAATCCGCCGGAAACCATCCATAATTCGCGGGTGGTGAAGATCCATGACTACCAGGAACAGATAAGCATTGAGCAACCCTCGGGCAAACGGACACCCATCACCCTCCCGGTTTCAAACGTACTGCAATTTATCCTCGAGGATGGCAGCAAAATCTCAGTTCGCCCATCCGGTACCGAACCAAAGATCAAATTCTATTTCAGTGTCTTTGAGAAACTGGAACAACGGGGAGATTTTGAAAAAACCCGGATAGAACTTGATGACCGCATCCTGAAACAAAAACAAGCACTAAAGCTGATATAAAATAGTCTGCCATGAAATCGTATCGCAAAGAACTCTGGTTTGAGGTCCGCCAGCGGCGGGAGTTAATCAATATCACCCCTGAAATAGAGGAGTGCCTTAGAGAAAGTGGGGTCCAGGAAGGACTTTGCCTGGTCAACGCCATGCATATCACATCCTCGGTTTTTATCAACGATGATGAACCGGGACTTCATCACGATTTCGAGGTGTGGCTTGAAAAACTGGCCCCGGAGAAACCTTATGATCAGTACCGGCATAATGGGTATGAGGACAATGCCGATGCGCACATTAAACGGACCCTCATGGGCCGGGAAGTGGTTGTGGCCATCACCGGGGGACAACTGGATTTCGGACCCTGGGAACAGATCTTTTACGGTGAGTTTGACGGCAGGCGCCGCAAACGGGCACTGGTGAAAGTTATCGGAGAATAAACATCCCTTCATTGACCATTTAATCCCAGGCAGAATATATTTATACCTGCCTTAGCTATTCCACACCAATTATTGCATATCAATTGAATTTGGCTTTACATTTACTGAAAGCTAAATTCTTAATTATGAACATCTTACTGGTAAGTCCGAAACATCCTGATACCTTCTGGAGCTTCAGGCACGCATTGAAATTCATCTCCAAAAAGTCCTCTGGTCCCCCGCTGGGACTTTTGACTCTATCATCTATGCTTCCGGGTGACTGGAAGAGAAGGCTTGTGGACCTCAATGCGGATTCATTAATGGATAATGATATCCTGTGGGCCGATTATGTATTTATCGGGGCCATGTCGGTACAGGCCGATTCTGCCGCAATGGTCATTCAGAGGTGCAAGGATCTCAGTGCCAGAATAGTCGCTGGTGGCCCCCTGTTTACTGGAGACCCAGACCCTTATAAGCACCTGGATCACCTTGTACTCAACGAGGCCGAAATTACCTTTCCGCAGTTCCTCGCAGATTTGAAAATAAACCGTCCAAAGAAGATTTATCAGACCCGTGAGTATGCGGATATGAGACTATCCCCACCACCCGATTACACTTTGATTAAGGCTTCCAAGTATGCACAATTGAGCATTCAGTATTCAAGGGGATGTCCATACAATTGTGATTTTTGTCAGATTACAGCACTGCTGGGTCGCAAGGTGCGTGTAAAAACTACCGG